>CAXMLS010000575.1:0-2440 GCA_964194235.1 uncultured bacterium
GCTTCAGGGTAACGCCGAGATAGGCTTCCAGGACATCGCGCTTCCATTTTTTGGCTTCATTGGGATCGAAGTTATCGGCGCTGGAAACGGCGTTGCCGCCCTGATGCTTGGACAGATACATGGAGGCGTCGGCGACCTGGATCAATTCTTGCGGCGATGAACCGTGGAGCGGATAGCAGGCGATGCCGAAGCTGGCGCTGATATTTTTTTCACGCAGCAGCGCATCGGCAGCGACACAACTGCGTAGCTTGGAAGAGAGCTGGCGGGCGTGCTCCATGTTGGTTTCCGGCATGAGGATTACGAACTCGTCGCCGCCGTAGCGAGCGACCACGTCGGAACGGCGACAATTGGTTTCCAGAATTTGGCCGACGCGCTGCAACACGAGATCGCCTTCCAAGTGGCCGTAGAAATCGTTGACGAATTTGAAGCGGTCAAGATCCATCAGGACCAGCGCGAAGGCGCGCGCCGCACGAGTGGAACGTTTCCATTCGGCGGACAAGGCTTCCATAAAGAAGCGATGAGTCTTTACGCCAGTGAGGCCGTCGGTGATGGCCTGCTCCTGGGCTTTCTGGAACGACAAGGCGTTGTGAAGGGCGCCGGCAATCAGGTCGGCGAGGGTGCGGAGGAGCAGAACTTCTTCTTCGGAGAATTCCAGAGAGGTGGAAGACTCGATGAAAAGTATGCCGTGGAGCTGCTCGGCGTAAAAAATCGGAAGGCCGACACCGGCAGCGGTGTCGGGGAGCAGCGGTTTTAAGGCGGCGTCGGCGATATTGCCGGCGCGGTAAAAAGCCATCTGGCCATTGCGCGCGACGTGGCCGATCAGGCCGGCGCCGAGAGGTATGCGTTGGCCCAAACTGCCGCGGCGCTTGCCGGCTTCAGCCTGCACCACGATTTCGCGGGTGGAATATTCCAGCACGCCAATGCCGATGTGATCGTAGGTGAGTCCTTCTTCGAGCTGCTCGGTAATTTTGGCGAGCATCTCATCGGGATTGAGGGTGGCGATGGCGTTGCGCGAAATAATATTCAACAGCGAAAGATGGCGCGCCTTGGTGCGCTCTTCCTGGAAAAGGCGGGCATTTTCAATGGCGATGCTGGCTTCGCTGGCCAACACGCGCAGCAATTCCAGATGGCCTTCGTCGAACGCGCGTTCGTTATCGGAGAAGACCGCCATGGTGCCGATGGCCCGGTCATAAGCAACCAGGGGAACGCCGCAGAAGCAGCCGCGTGTACGGATGGGATCGACGCCGAGGCGCTTCACTTCCTGGACGTAGTTATCGCGAATCAATACGGGCTGGCGAGTGCGGATGATGTATTCCGAGATGAAATTGCCGGCGGGGCGTGAGCGGTTGGGCATACGCGCGCCGTCGATCATTTCCAGATCAAAAATCAGCTCGTCGCTGGTGGGATCAAGCGAGGCGATGTAAAAATTTTCCACGTCAAAGAGGCGGCGTAGTTCTTCCCAAATTTTGCGAAGGAGTTCTTGCTTATTGAGCGTGGAGCTGAGCGCGCGGCCGATTTCATTAAGCACGTGCAGCTCTTCGGAGCGGCGTGAAGTCTGCTGGATCAAATAACTATTCTCCACGGCCATACCGATTTGATGGCCGAGAGCGAGAAGCAAGCGCAGCTCTGCGGGAGTGAAGCGGCGGCTGTCGGAGGTACCAAGGAGCAAAACGCCGAAAGCGTGTTCCTTGGCCTGCAGGCTGATGGCTACGATGCTGCGCAGACCCTGGGCGAGAGCGAGTTCGCGGAAGCGGCGGATGGATTGCTCTTTATCGAGCGCGGAAAGCGAATCGTCGCGCAGATCGCGAAAGCCAAGCAGGCCGCCGAGACGAGCGACGAGGCCGACGAGATAGTCGTCGAGACCTTCTTCCTGAACCTTGCGCGCGAAATCGTCCTTGAGGCCAACGACGACAACGGAGGTGGGACCCTGGGGATCGCCGTGATGAAGGAAAAGCGCTCCGGAAGGAAGACGCACGACTCCCAGCACGCGGTCAAGCGCTTGGGACAGCATGCGCTGAATTTCTCCGCCGACAAAGCTGGAGGTGGCGAGGTTGAGATTGGAAAGCGCGAGCATGTTGCGCTCGATGCGGCGCTTCTCTTCTTCGTAAAGGGCCATGACCATGAGCATGGCGATGAAGGCGGAGGGCACAGCATCAATCGAGCGTATGCCGACGTCCTGGTGGTCGTCGAAGTGCGGAACGGAGAGAAACAAAGATATCCGCAGGATGGCCCAAGAGGCGAAAGAAATGGCGAGCAGTCGATCGGCGAGAGTTTCCTGGCGGCGACTTTCCTGCCAGAACACAACTGAGACAGCCAGAAAAAGTGCCGCTGAAGGAATAACGACCGAGAGCGTGATTACGTGAACAGCGTTGCCTGCGGCCCAAAGTGCAAGCACGGCAGCGGCGATGGCAGCATGAGGGATCCAAGGCTTGCGGTTGGC
>CAXMLS010000576.1:0-7264 GCA_964194235.1 uncultured bacterium
GATGTGTATAAGAGACAGGCGTATGTATGGCGCGCGACTTGATACAAAATTTATCGCCCTGGTCTTTGGGATCTATGACGCGTCTGACCGGCGGCTGACCTTGGCCAATGCCGGCGAACCATATCCCCTGCTGATCCGGGGCGGCAAAGCTACCTTGATTGAAGTCTCCGGTGTGCCGCTGGGACTATTTGGCGAGACCCAATACGACGAGATCACGGTGGATCTGCTACCCGGAGACGTGGTCGTGTGCGCATCTGACGGCATATCGGACGCGGAAGATCCACACGAGGAATCGTTCGGCACAGAACGACTCTACACTTTGCTCGCGGAGGTCACGGCACGCGATAGCGCTGTCGCGATCGCTGATCGGATCCTTGGTGCCACGGATGAATTCAGCGGCGTGAATGCCGCAGCCGACGACCGTACGCTGGTGGTGCTGCGCGTGACGGACGAGATCGCCTCGGACTTTTCTAAACTCCCGATTATCTACTGACCGAACAAAGCTTTTAATTATCGTTTCCGGCGCCGTGAACCAGTTTGCATTTTCGGCACGCCGTACCGGACTTGGTGTTATCCACGCGATGGGCTACCGGCGGCAATGTTCTCAGATACGCGTGCATTGCCTTCAAGTCTTCGTCGGTCTGTCCGCCCAATTCCTGCCACGGCATTAAGGTATTCATCTGCCGCGTGCCCACAAATCCGGTCCGGAGCGCTTTCACGAACATTTCATCGGTATATTTGCCGATTCCTGTGGGGTCGGGAGTGATGTTTGTACTGGCCACCATTCCCCATGGCCCGGAGAAATTTCTGCCTCCGGCAAACTCCAATCCCCGCGCCGGCTTGCCATGATTCGCGCGTGTGTGGCAATCCGCGCATGCCGCCATATCCACGAGATATTTTCCTCGATTGACCGGAGTAGACAGCTCCGGCGGTGGGACTTCGCCAACCGGCTCAGGCAGCGCGCGCATAAAATACTTCACCGGAAATTTGATCTTCGTCGCCGGAAGTGCATTTTGCACCGGCGCCAGGGTGCGCAGGTAAACGATGATCGAAGCCAAATCCTCATCCGACATACGTCTAAAATGTTGATACGGCATGAGAGGAAACAGCGCTCGTCCATCGCGACTGACTCCTTCGCGAATCGCACGCGCCAGTTCGTCGTCAGTCCAACTGCCGATGCCGGTTTCGCGATCGGCAGTCAAGTTGGGAGCGACGACCGTACCGGGTAGTTCCGGCATCGGGAAAATCTGCCCCATCCATTGCTTCGCTGTAGAAGTCTCAGGCCCGTTAGGTCCTGTTTGAAAAGGCGAATGGCAATCGATGCAGCCGGAAACATGTTCTGCGAGGTAGGCGCCACGCTTCAGCCGCTCCGGCGTGGAATCAAACCGGCGGTCAGTAACGGCGCGCGTCTTTGGGCCGAGAAATACGCTCCAGCCCACCATCGCCCCGATGCCAATTACACCCAACACCAGCAACACGAGCGCCGTTATACCGAGGCCTTTTACAAATTTCATCTACTTAAACTCCGGCGCAGTTTTGCTGAAGATGCGTACTGCCGCCTCTAAATTTTAACGAAAGGAGGCTTAGCCTCGCAATGGGTGGATAGTTACTGGCGATACGACGCTTTCGTATGGAATGGAATTACCACAAACGATGAAAGGAATGGACGTGAGGGGTAAGATACCGGAGTACAGATGAATTGTTTTGCGGCACACAGAGCCGCGACTACCGACTTTCAGTGTCCCGACTTCACCACGGCAAGCGTGCTCGTGGCAGTTACGGTCGCGAAATAATTCTGTTCACGCAGACGGCGATAGATATTCCCCGCCACTTGCGCGGCAGTCGGACCTTTTACGCGTCGCGTATTTCCACGAAGCAGCACGGCCAGCGCAATTTTCGGATGCGCTTCATCGGCGTACGTTACGAACCAGCCGATTCGGGAAGGATTGGTGTGATCATCGCACGTGCCGGTCTTCCCCAGCGGCGTTTCATCTCCGCCGTGATCGAAACTCGACTTGCCCGTGCCGTAAAGAACCGCGGCGAGCATGCCTTCGCGAATTTCCGGCAGGATCTGCGCGATGTTCAATTCGCGCTTCACCTTGGGAGCAAATGCCAGTTGCTCATCGGCACTGCGCGGATACTGCAAATAATAAAGTGTCCCGCCGTTGGCAAATGCCGCGGCGAGTGAAACCAGTTGGAAAGGCGTCATCTGAATTCCTTCGCCAAAACTTGACATGCGCGCTACACCGCCATGCGGGGGCGGCTGCATGGGGAACGCTCCGGGATGCTCTTCGGGAAGGTTGTAACCGGAAAGCTCACCGAGGCCCAACAGGCGCGCATATTTTGAAACGGTGTCAAAGCCCATGCGCAACCCAAGTTGCTCGAAAAATTCGTTGTTGGAGTGCGCCATTGCTTCCGTCAGGTTCATGTACCTGCGGCGCCCCACTTTCAACATGGTGTCGCGATTAATAACATTTTCTTCCAGCGCAGCCACGGCAATAGTTGGCTTGATGGTGGAGCAAGGAATGTAGCCTTCGCCGAAAGCTATCTTTTGGTTGACGACCGTCAGGATTCGTCCGGTGTTGGGGTCGACGGCGACGACCGCGCCGTTATAACGTCCCAGTCCTTCCACCGCCGCCTGCCGTACGACCGGATCGTCGAATGCGGTGACGTCCGCGCCGGATGAATTCGCAAAAGTCGGTACGCCTCCGCCGTGATACCGCGCCGCGCTGGATCGGTGCGAATGCGTTCCCGGCCTGCCAGCCGGAGGCGCTGCCGGAACCGGCAAAGCACACAACGCTGCAAGCAGCGTTGCCAGAGTAGCTTTACCGAGTTCCTTCACAATCCACCTCAAATTTCACAAATCGATTAGGTATCTTCGCGGGCCTCGATTTTCATCGAAACCATTTCGCTGATCAACTACATTTTGTTGCGGCAGTCTTTGCTCGGGCGGCGTTTAAGGTTCAGAAGAACCAGACTTACCTCGCAGCACCGTCGTACAGGACTGACCCGAACACCGCTCAAGTGAAGCGCTTTTCGTGATGCGATCGCTGGTTGCGGCACGTAACACCGCTCTCAACTGGAGTCATACTAGGTTGATTGAGTGTGGCACGCAATAGCCTACGAGGGCCAGTACGATCGTATGTGCTTTGTTTTGTAACGCCTGACCCAAGGTGCAGGCAGGAATCAGGTGATGACCGTTCGTCCTGCCAAAATTGCCGTTCGGGCATGAAAGAAAAGCTGTCCCTCGGCGTTGCGAAATGGCCGCGTGCCGCTCAAATCATGCAGCAGATCGTCTTCCAGCAATCGCCGCGCTTCGGCGGCTTTTTCTGGCGGCACTTTCGTTGTGGCCAGCCAGCGCTCTACCTCCGGGCAAAGATCATCAGCAGTGGTTACCAGTACCGTTTCCAGTTCGGCGTCGCGAAAACTTTTTAGCAGGTCACTCAAGGGCAACGCGCGCACGTGCGAAGCATCGCGCAACACTTCCCAGCGGTCCTGATACGTGGCACGCGCGGGATGCTCGCTGGCATAAATGTCTTCCACCAGCACTGTGCCGTTACTGCGGCATACCCGGGACATTTCGCGAACGACAAGCCCGGGTTTCGTCATGTGATGCAGCGCGAGCCGGCAAACCACTAAATCGAACTGATTATCTTCAAAGGGCAAATGCAGGGCATCGCCTGTGCGAAAAAAAATATTGGTAAGGCCCCGCCCCGCCGTTCGTTCCTGCGCGATGGCCAACATCGCATCGGTCAGGTCCATTCCGACGACTTCACCCGCCGCCTTCGCGAACGCTTCGGCGATATAGCCTGGGCCGGTGGCAATGTCCAGCACACGCTCGTTTCCGGTCAGCCGCGCTGCGGCCACCAGGCGTGCGATGCGCTGTTCATCGGTAATCCAGGGATTCGATGCGAACGCTTGTGCCTGGGTGGTAAAAGACTCGCGGACGATTTCGTTATGTGGCGACATTGGTTGGCAACATGCGAAAGACACCGCAAGCGGTGGCAAAGCGTTTCTATTCGTGAATTTTTGGACACACAACAAGTTTAGCAGTTCACCTCAAAAAAATGCCCCCTCGCAATTATCCAGCGAGAGAGCATTTTAAATTTTGCACTGCTTTTTATACCGTTTGCGATTACCGCTTCAAGCCCTTGCCTTACCGTGCGGGACGGCCTTTTGCGGCATCCGCACCCGCAACCGCCGCAGCCGTTTTAACCGGAGGCTTTTCAGGCTGGGCGGGTGCAGCGTGGCCATTCACTCCGTTTGTTCCCTGTCCAGCTGAATTCGACTGCGCGGGAATTGGGAGTTCCAGTTTTTTGCGCAGAGCAAGCTCCAGCTTATCGCGCACATCCTTATTTTCTTTCAGGAAGGTCCGGGCATTTTCCCGGCCCTGACCCATGCGCTCGCTGCCAAAGCTGATCCACGTGCCGCTCTTTTCCAGCACGCCGCGATCGACGCCCAGATCGATAAGGTCGCCTTCGCGGGAAATGCCTTCGCCATAGACGATGTCAAATTCCGCTTCGCGGAAAGGTGCGGCCACTTTGTTTTTCACAATCTTGGCGCGCGTGCGGGAGCCCACTACTTTGTCGCCGTCTTTAATGGCCTGGATGCGTCGAATGTCCACACGCATGGAGGCATAAAATTTCAAAGCGCGCCCACCCGTGGTGGTCTCCGGATTGCCGAACATGACGCCAATCTTCTCGCGGATTTGATTGATGAAAATCAGGCACGTGCGTGACTTTGAAACAATGGCGGTGAGCTTGCGCAAGGCCTGCGACATCAATCGTGCCTGCAAGCCCATCTGCGGATCGCCCATTTCGCCTTCGAGTTCGGCCTTGGGCACCAAGGCGGCAACAGAGTCGACCACCACCACATCCACGCCACCGGAGCGTATCAGCGCCTCCGCAATTTCCAGCGCTTGCTCCCCGTTGTCTGGCTGCGAGACCAGCAGATTATCCACGTCCACACCGAGTTTCCGCGCGTACACCGGATCCAGCGCGTGTTCGGCGTCAATGAACGCTGCTTGGCCACCAAGCTTTTGCGCTTCGGCGATAACGTGCAGCGTCATAGTCGTTTTGCCGCCTGACTCCGGGCCATAAATCTCAATCACGCGCCCACGGGGGAAACCGCCCACGCCCAATGCTGCATCGATCGACAAACAACCGCTGGGGATTACGCTAACCGGCACCAATATATCCCGGCTGCCCAGTCGCATAATCGACCCTTTGCCGTAAGACTTTTCAATCTGCGCTATCGCCGCTTCCAGCAATTTTGCTCTATCGTCTGCCATATGCCACCTCAATGGAGGAATGTAGGAAACTCAAATTTCGTGTAATCACTTTTAAACCTGCGGACTGGATACTCGACAGTGCGCCTGAAAGTAAGAAAATAGTACCATTCGATTACTATACTTACTACTAAATTATATTAGAAACCGAAACTGGAACCGCTTCTATCTATTCTCGCGGCCGGAACCTTCACGCCTTCGTCTCCGAGTCTCTCATCGCAAACTCGCTTTTGATATACCCGGCAAATTCGGCCTGTTGAAAACGTGAATCCGCAAATTATCACTGGGGCGAAGAAAAAGCAAATACTATTTTGACCCTCCGCTGACCCTCTGGTTCCCGTCCCCGTAGCGGTAAAACCCCCGCCCGCTCTTCCGCCCCAGCCACCCCGCGGCCACATACTTCTTCAATAAGGGGCACGCCCGGTATTTCGGGTCGCCCAGGCCTTCCTGCAGCACATGCATAATGTCCACGCACACATCCAGCCCGATAAAATCGGCTAACTCCAGCGGCCCCATGGGGTGGTTCATGCCCAGCTTCATCACCGCATCGACGGATTCCGCAGTGGCCACGCCTTCCATCACGCAGTAGGCCGCTTCATTAATAAGCGGCATCAGCACACGATTCGATACGAACCCCGGCGCATCGTTCACCGCCACCGGCTTTTTGCCCAGCCTTTCGGCCAACTGCATCGTGGTGCCAAACGTGGCGTCGCTCGTCTGCAACGCGCGAATTACTTCCACGAGCGCCATCACCGGCACCGGATTCATGAAGTGCATCCCCACAAATCGTTCTGGGCGCTTGGTCAATGACGCCAACGCAGTCATGGAAATCGAGGAGGTATTGCTGGCAATGATTACGTCGTCGCGAAGCAGCCGGTCGGCGTCCGCCAAAACTGCGCGCTTGATCTCGATTTTTTCCGGTACCGCTTCGACTAAAAAATCAGCCGCAGCAATATTGGCGATGTCCGTGACCGGCAGCAGGCGTTCAAGAATGGCTGCCCGATCGACCTCCGTGATCTTGCCTTTTTTTAATTCGCGCGCCAGATTCTGCCCGATGGTGTCCATGCCGCGATCGACAAAGCGCTGTTCCACGTCGCGCAAAATCACCGTGAAGCCCGCGCGCGCAAACACGTGCGCGATGCCGTTACCCATGGTGCCGGCGCCGAGTACCGCAACCGTCTTGATGTTGCTTACGCTCATTTCGATAAAGGTTCGACGGTTATTTAGGCGGTGCGCCTTCGGTGACTTCGCGCACAATCTCGCGCGCCCTTGCTTCATTTCCAGGCGCAACCATTACTGAGGCGATCGCTCCGGTGATGCCGACGTCCGCCGAGATATTATTTTCACTCAGCGCGCTTACCAGGAACTGCGCGAGTTTTGCCTCCGTGCCCGTCCAGATTTGCAGCGTGGCTGGCGCATCGTTGGCCGCTGAAGTGATCGACGCCGGATCGATACCTTCCGGTTGCGCCGGTATTTCCAGATCTTCGGGCTCCTTAGCGAGGACGATCTCCAGAAGTTCCTTCGCGGGCGGATAGTCTGTCGATAAAACGGCGACCTCGAATCCAAAGCGCGGTTTCCAGTCAATGGGCAACGGGTCCGAGGTAGGCGCGACTTCATCGTCGCCAAGAACTTTGTCGTTATACGCGATACCGTTCGCCTGTAATTTTTCCAGCAAATTTACGTGCACGGAAGGATTTTCCCCGGCCCACAAAATTACGAACGAACCTTCATCACGCAATTCCCTCATGTGTACCCCACTATAAGTTGTACCGCTTCCCGCAACTTCTGCCGGAACGATGGGCATAAACCGGCAGCGTCTTGACTGCACAAGCGAATGCCGCAAAGGCAGTTTACTATACACGGCATCGAGTCCCAGAGCCTTCCGAAGAGTAGCTAAGTGCAACGAACTAAGGCTGCTTCGGCTCCTGAGTCTTTTCAGGATGCTGCCCCGTATACCTCCTGTCTCTTATACACATC
>CAXMLS010000577.1:0-2903 GCA_964194235.1 uncultured bacterium
GTGGGTTCGAATCCCACCCTCTCCGCCATATTGTTTTTTACCTTTATAATTGCTAGAATTGACGGCTTGACTCTACAATGCTACTATTTTCGTAGTATCAGGAGCCCGGCCATGCCCAATTTAAGCCTTTATAGCCGTATTAAGAACCCTTCTGGAGCTTGGCGGTATCGCAGGATAAAAGAAGGCCGCGGTGTGAAAACAGGCGAACTTGTACCTCCGTTCTACACCAGGCCATTTTGTTAATGGTAAGCAGGTCTGGAAGACGCTGGGCGCCACGACATTCAAAGAAGCTAAAGATGAGGCTACGCATCTCAGCGCCGCTCTTGATGCGCATGCCCGAGGTTTAACGGTAGCCGAAGCAGAAAACTTGACAAACAAACACCGGATCACGATCCGGTCAGCGGTCGACGCCTATCTAGATCAGAAGAGCGGTAAGGCCAGAAAGACCATTGCCCAGTACCGATTGACTCTCAACGAATTCGTGGAAGCAGTGCAGGTTCGATTCCTGGACGAGATTACCGAAGACGTTCTTCGATCCTATAAGAATTTCATGTCCAACCAAGGCTATGCAGGCAAGACGATCGATACACGTCTGAATATTCTGTTTTTTCTGTTGAAGAAGAATGGAATCACCGCACGGATTCCCCGGGACGAGATGCCTACCGTCGAAGACGAAGTCGCGGTGCCTTATCGCGAAGACGAGCTGAAAAAATTGTTCGCCAAGATGAGCGAGAGCGAAGAAGTAAACGGTGAAACGTATTCAGGTCAGGGGTTCGGTGAAATTGTCAGATACAAGTTTTTTCTCGGAAGCGGCTGTCGTGAACAGGAAGTGACGTACGCCGCTTGGAGCGATGTAGACTTCGGGAAAAAGACGTACCACATCCGGCGAAAGGAAGACGTTCATTTCACACCGAAGAGCCATGAGTCCCGCACAGTGCCGTTGCCGGATTCACTGATCGCGCTGCTCAAAGCCAGGCGGAAGAACGCGCCACACGACCGGTGGATATTCGTCAACGAGGAAGGACGTCCAGATGGCCATTATTTGCGCAAGCTCAAACGCATCGCGTTACGAGCTGGGCTCAACTGTGGACAATGTAAAACGATGATGACGGTGGGCCGGTACGACAAGAAGAGAACCGTCCAGGTTTCATGCAAGACCCACCCCGTTTGCCAACACATCTATCTGCATCGATTGCGTAAGACTTGTGCGTCGCGTTGGGAGCAGCACGGCGTTCCCATTCGAACGATCCAGCAATACCTGGGCCATAAGAATCTCGAAACTACGATGATTTATCTGGGTGTTAGCGATAATGACGCCCTGCGCAGCAACATTAACCGCGCATTTGGCGATTAAGCTTTCGCCGGCGATTTCGTTTAGATCGCTCTCCTCTTTGAGACCGAGACGTACATCTCCGATTAATTTCTGGCTAGCGACCGCCAGGTTATAACTCCTTTGTTCCCTTCAGCGGAATGCAATACCTCAATTAGATATTCCCCCGACCTGATTTGATTTCACACCCTATACATCCTCGGGAGGGATCCAGAGCGTTGTTCAAAAGAAAAACCCATCTACCCATCTGAACATCTGTGGGAGAGCAGTAATGGCGACCAAAGTCACGCGACGTAAAAATTACGCACCCGCTCCGCCTCCTTTGGGAGGCATTCATGGTCGGGACTGGCAATGCAATACCGGCAGCTTTTTTAATTCATGCCTCCCTACGGCTCTATTGGGAGGAGGAAATGGATGCGAGACCCAGAGCAATGCCGAAAGCTACTGAAACCGATGGACATTTTTGCGGAGACGTGACGGACAACAACAAACATTCGGGAGGCTTTTTTAATCCGCGCACCCTCTCCCGCGTCTTTGGGAGGGGAAAATGAAAAATCTCAAGGCTCAAACCCAGCAACCCATTTCATCTGTGGGAGATCGATGTGCCAACAAGAGCTATTCCGGCCGAAAAGTAATTCTACACCCCTACGCCGGTCTATGGGGGAATGAATATGACATCGAAAGCCATCAAAGCCGGAACCTACGACGAGAAAGGGGCTGACGCCGGGAACTGTAAACGGAGCTTTACGGCGATGCCCGGCGAGAAAAAACATGCCGGAACTACCGTTAGGTCTACCGCAACTCCAGGTGTGGTACCGCGGCTCTTCTCCATCGCCGAAGCGGCCAGATATCTCGGCGCGACGACATGGTTTGTTGAGGAGTTGTTGCGGAACGACGAGGTGCGTTCATTCGTCTTGGGGAAGAGGCGTGTTGTTGATAGTCGCCAACTGGACCTTTATGTCGATCGGCGAAACGCTGAAGCACCGAGGAAGTTGTCCGATCGCAGGTTGAATTTGGAGAGATCGGCATGAGCGACAAGACGGAAATCTCGAGCTGTGTTTGCGAACTAATCGCGACAGCTTTCCAACACATTGTATTTGTATAGGCAATTTCCGTCCGTCTAAGACGGCGGCAAAAGGGGAACAAAATGAAGAGAGCTATTAAGTATGTCGGACATTCACATCAGAAGAACCCGTCGCACACCGCAGTTGCGACAACAATTCTCAACAGCGCAGGACCTCGCGAATACTCGACAATCTACTATTCGAGCCTGAATGAGCCTTCTAATGAGCGGGAGGGAGTCATCTCTTTTTTTCACAACGACGGAGAGATGACTATCGGCATTACAGGTGAAGGTTTCGAGGCTTATTTTCGTGATGAGACGTCACTCACAAAAAACGAATTCATCCTCAAATGTCCACTTAACAAAAGCGTCGTCAGTCTCATCGATCCGGCCAAGATTTGTGTGTTCGTCCAGATGGGTTACGAGCTAAACGATCGCAAGGCCCCGGCATCGGTTGTCAAATCCGTGAATAAGCTACGAAGAGTGTTGGGTCTGTCTCTTATACACATC
>CAXMLS010000578.1:0-1664 GCA_964194235.1 uncultured bacterium
GATGTGTATAAGAGACAGACCCAAAGTCGTCCCTGCGGGAAGGAGTTGCTGATTTTCGCCACGAGGACCACGTTGCCCGCATCTTTCATAGCTTTCGCCAAAACGCGGTCGTTTGTTTCGTCTTCAGGTTCCGAGAGTAAAATATCCAAGCCAAGAGCTCTCGGGTGCTGGGCACTTGCGGCCCTCACTACCTGCGCAAGCAAGGAACGTTTCCAGGGCCACCGTCCGTATCGTTCAAGACTTGGGTCGTCAATGAGTATCAGCGCCACCTGGGTGGAGGTGCTCTCGCTTCCGCGAAGACGAAAATACACGTCCCCGGTGCGCCGCGTGAGCTCCTCCACGGGATAACTGAGACTGAGCAGGCCGACCACGGACAAAAGCAGCAGGTTCAGGAGCAGCCAGCGTCTCAATAGGCTGTTCTGATGCTTCGGCCGGACTGTTCTTGAATCACTCATGTCTCTTTCGATTGCAGATCGATCGCAAGACGGCGAGCCTTTTCATATAGAGTCTTGCGTTCAATCCCCAGCTTGCGAGCCGCAAGAGATTTGTTGCCACCCGATTCCTTCAACACGCGAAGAATCTCCTGGCGCTCCATCTCCTGCAGCTTTCCCGGTAATGATGCTGTGGAATTTTCGGGTGCCGAGGTTGCCTCGCCTCGGCGCGTCCGCTCGCGTTCCACCTCCTCGGCAGAGATTTCATCCGTCGCGGCAAAAATGGCTAGCCGCTCGATCAGGTTTTCGAGCTCACGGACGTTGCCCGGCCAGCTCATGGAAGCAAGCAGCTTCACCGCCTCTTCGCTGATATTTACGTGGCGCTGGTTGCGCTGGTTGAAGCGCTCCAGAAAATGCTGCACGAGGAGCGGAATATCCTCTGCCCGTTCTTCGAGCGAAGGGAGTTGAATCGTGACGACGCTGAGACGATAATAAAGGTCTTCGCGAAATTGCCCTGCGCGGATCAGGGCACTCAGATCCTTGTTCGTAGCCGCAACGATTCGCACGTCGATCGGAATAAAAGTATTCGAGCCCACACGCCGAACCTTGTGTTCCTGCAGGACGCGAAGCAACTTCACCTGGAAGCTCAGGCTAGTTTCCGATATCTCGTCCAGGAAGATCGTGCCGCCATTTGTGGCCTCGAATAATCCGCTGCGGCTCGTATCCGCGCCCGTAAAGGAGCCTTTCTCATGTCCAAATAGCTCGCTTTCCAGGATCGTTTCGGTGAAGGAGCCGCAGTTGATCGGTGTAAATAGCATTTCGGCTCGCGGGCTGTGCGCATGAATTGCGTGCGCCACGAGTTCCTTGCCCGATCCACTCGCCCCGGTAATGAGTACGCTGGCCGTACTAGGTGCAACCCGCGCCACGGACCGATAAACTTCCAGCATCTTTGGGCTCCGTCCCACGATTGCTGACTCCGGGGCAAAGGCGTCTTTTGGCGCTTGAGTAAAAGCTTGGCGCGGCCCTGTAAGCCTGCGGATCAACACAAGTAACTCGTCGATAAGCAGCGGCTTACTCAGAAACTCGAGCGCTCCTTCGGCTACCGAACGTGCTACCGTCTCGATGCTGGCGTGTGCCGTCATCATCACGCACTTGCATTCGGGCTGCGCAGCTTTCAGTTTTTCGAGGAATTCGAGGCCGTTGGCCTGCCCAATATCTGTCTCTTATACACAT
>CAXMLS010000579.1:0-2578 GCA_964194235.1 uncultured bacterium
AGATGTGTATAAGAGACAGACTCAGTAGCGTTCCGCCAATGATGGCATGAGCCGTTTTTGTGACCGCGTCATTGGTTTTCTGTGCGCGAATTTGCAGAAGCTGATTCTCTTCGTCTGTCATCTCAGCGACAAGTGAGCGGAGTTGATCCATCCAACGCTGCCCGGAGCCTTCCACGACAACAGGGAGAGCTGCCGCAAGGCCTTTCTCGCGACGCAAGTCAATTGTCAGTTGTAGCTCTGCCAATTTCTTGGCTACCATCGGTTCCAACTTCTGAATTCGTTGTTGCTGATTTGGATTGTCAGCCGTCAGATATTTCAAACGCGCAATGATTTGATCAAGCTTTTTAACCGCGGCATCATGCGGAGCCAGATAGGCATCATCGCCAGTGAGGAGGTAGCCTCGTTGACCCGTTTCTGCATCAACGAGGCGTGCGACTGCGTCATCTAGGCTAGCCAGGACGTCATACGTATGCTTCCGCCATTCCGCCGCTTCGGAAAACCTGACGGTATTCCTATAGGATTGGACTCCGGCGAAGATCAAGATGCAGGTCGCTACAAGAAATCCCACAAGAACAAACCGCTTACCCATCGTAAATTTCCTCAGTCGCGTCGATCAGTCATCTGCATCTAACGCTTCGACAATTCGTGAATCTCTGACACGGAGCCAAGAAGAAGAGCCTCAAATTCATCCAGAATAGAGCCGTCCCACCATCCACGCTGCACTTCCGTACGCAGAATGGCGCAGGCCTCCTGCCTTGAAAGAGCTTTCCGGTAAGGCCGGTCGGTGGAAAGGGCGTCGTAAATATCGGTAATTTGAAGAATGCGCGCGGTGAGCGGAATTGCCTCGCCCTTTAGTCCATCCGGATAACCGGAACCATCTAACTTTTCATGGTGATGACGGATAATCGGAAGCACGTGACGGAAGGTACGGAGCGGAGCGCAAATGCGCTCACCTGCGATGGTATGCTGCTCCATTATTTTTCTTTCTTCCGGTGTCAGCGGCCCTGGCTTGAGCAAGATGTGCTCCGGAACGGACAACTTGCCGATGTCGTGTATCAGACCACCCCGCCTGAGAGCGCTGCGGAACTCTTCGGGCAAACCTAATTTCTCCCCGAGGGCTACAGAATATTTTGCGAGGCGGTCACAATGCCCTTCCGTGTAAGGATCTTTGGCTTCAATGCTCAAGGCAAGACTGGATAACACTGCTTCGGCATTGTCCAATTCATTGGTGAACTGTCTCAGTTTGAGCAGGGAACGAACGCGAGCCAATAACTCATGCTTGTTTACAGGCTTGCTTAAAAAGTCATCTGCGCCGCACATGACTCCATGAATTCGATCGCCAGTGGTACCGAGACCCGTGATTAGCACTATTGGGATTAAGCATGTTTCGGGAACAGATTTTATAAGCTGGCAGACTGTAAATCCTGTTCGCTTCGGCATCACGACGTCCAGTAGGGCCAGATCGACGTGACTCTCCTTAACGAGGCGCAGCGCCACATCTCCATCCTCGGCGCACACTACCTTGTAGCCCTCAGCGGTCAATAAAGCCGTAAGCAGCTCGCGATTAGGTTCCTGATCGTCGGCAACCAATATCGTCATCGCAGAATTGTCGAAGTCGAACATAATATTCTCTCTGACGCACGTTGAGGATGTATGACCCAAGAATTAGAATAACTGGGATTCGATTATAAAAGTCAATGTGTTCACGATTGGTAATCAAAGCTATCACTGCCGCACACGATGCCACGGATGTCGACTTAAATCTGCTCAGCCTGTGCGGGGTTAATCGGGATCGATCGCGGCGCGGATTGTACTATTCTCGCAGTCAGCAAACTATTATGGATTAAATAGAAGGGGCTTTCACTTTCGACTCTTCAGCATCTACAAACACAACTCTATTCCGTCCCATCCGTTTAGCGGAATATAAAGCTCGATCAGCCTGCAAAAACCAGCTCATTAAAGTCTTTAGATCGAGGGCTTAGGCCAGCAATGCCGAAGCTTGCGGTCACCACGATGTCATGCGAACCAAACGCGAAGACCTTCCCGCAAGCTCTTCGCGGATGCGCTCGATTGCAATCGTTGCACCCTGCCGCCGTCAAGGCCCTTGCACCCCGTGGGAGTGAAGAACTCAGACTAGTCGGCCACAGTTAGAAGGGGGTTCTGCTGCAGTCGATTAACGGGCCTCTCAGGATTCCACCCGGATCACGGGCTAACCGGACGAGTCGGTACTGGAACGAAGTTGCAAGGTCACCTGGACAAAAAAAGACCGCCACAAAGTTTCTAACCCATTACGGCATGATTGATTTTATTTCCAGCCGAGGTCATCTCTCAGCCAACAAGCATAGCGACTTTCGTTTTATCTGCAGAGTTTGCTTTCCAAAAATTGTCACACAGGACGCAGTACATACTTAACTCGTCTTTTTCCAATAATCCTTTCAAAGCCCCCGATTCGTGTTGTTGAAGAGCATATTTTTGGCATTTTGGGCACTGTGAAACGAAGCTTGTTTGGTTACTCATAGTGTGAATAATCTCCGCCTTGCTGGCATGTCCATGCGTGGTAAATAGGTACCTACGGATT
>CAXMLS010000580.1:0-3100 GCA_964194235.1 uncultured bacterium
TGCGGCCAGGCCTTTGCCAGCGTAACGGCCAGCATTTCCGGCACGGTCAAGGATGCTACCGGGGCCGCGGTTGTCGGAGCAAAAGTTTCGGCGATCAATACGGATACCGGTATCGTGGCGACCCAGTCCACAAACGGTGATGGCTATTATTCCTTCCAGGCTCTTCCCCTCGGGCGCTATGACATCGAAGTGGAACAGGCGGGCTTCAAAACCTATCTCCAGACGGGAGTTGTGTTGGACGTAAACGCGGCGCTGGTCGCCGACGTGTCTCTACAAGTAGGGCAAATCAGCGAGAAGGTGGAAGTGTCGAGCTCGGCACTTCACGTCGAAACCGCGAGCACTCAGATGGGTGAAGTAATCGAAGGAAAGGAAATGACCGATGTGCCGCTGGTGACACGAAGCTTTACGGACCTGCTGGCGCTGCAGCCTGGTGTGGTGTCACAGGCGTCGGGTCTTACCGGTGCATCCGCCGGACCGTTTCTTGGCGCGGGCTTTGCGTTTCCCGCAGTTTCGGGCGATGAGAATAGCGGCGGCCTGTCCGTGAATGGAATGCGCGAGGCGTCCAACGGTTTTATCCTGAACGGTGCGACCATTCAGGAAACTGGATTTGGCGGCACAGCCGTTGTTCCGAACCTGGATTCGATCGCAGAGTTCCGCATCTTGACAAATAACGTGGACGCTGAGTACGGCAATTACAGCGGAGGACAAATTAACGTCGTCACCAAATCTGGAACAAATCAATTGCACGGAAGCATTTTCGAATTTCTGCGCAATACGGACTTCGACGCGGCAAACTTCTTTAATGCCGGGCACCGGGGTGCCTATCATCAAAATCAGTTCGGCGGCACAATCGGGGGCCCCATCAAGCGTGATAAGGTATTTTTCTTCGCCGATTATCAGGAAAACCGCAAGGTCCAGGGCGTAACGTCTCAACTGCTCAACCACGTGCCTTCGACGGCGGAGAAGAATGGCGACTTTTCCGCACCTAACTTGTCGAGCCAACTTACGGGTGTGGTTGCATCCCCGGACGGTCCAAATCCGACGCAAACCTGGGCTCAGGTGCTTTCGGCGCGGTTGGGATATACGGTGACGGCTGGCGAGCCCTACTATACTCCTGGATGTACGCTAAACACTCAGTGCGTATTCCCCAACGCGCAGATTCCGCAAAGCGCCTGGGACACTGTCTCCACGAAGCTGCTGGCTCTCACACCGGGCATCTTTCCGACTCCCGATGCCAGCGGGAATTTCGTAGCTTCGTCCTCCCCGTTGCGCTTGACCGACCGCAAAGCGAGCGGCCGGGTGGATGCAAATACAAGGTTTGGTTCAATATTTGGCTATTATTATTTTGATAAATATACGCGGGATGACCCCTACTGGCCGGCCTCTGGGCCTCTTGCCCCGGGTTACGACGCACTGGGAACGGGCCGAACTAACCTGGTGAACCTCGGAAATACGAAAACGATCGGAACCAATGCCGTCAACGAAGTGCGACTGGAATATCTGCGCATTGAACCTCTGATCAATAAACCTTCAGGAGGAACCGGCAAGTCGCTGAGCGACCTCGGATTTATAACTTCGGGAAATACCGGGCTTATTCCGTTGGCACAGAGTCTGGCGGGGATACCTGAGATCGATTTTAAGAATTTCATAATCGGTGTTCCCAGCCGCGTCTTGCACATCTACGAGAATACCTATCAGGTTATAGATAACTTCAGCGAACTGATCGGCACACACACGGTCAAGTTTGGCGGATCATTCCATTACTCCCAGTTGACGGAAAATCTGTCCAACGTGGAGAACGGCAACTTCGGATTCGGTGGCCTTGAAACGGGCAACGATTTCGCCGACTTTCTATTGGGCGCTCCATCAACCAGCCCGCTAACGGGACTATCGTACGAACAGGGACAGGCTCCTCCCTCCTACGGGCGCAATCGCTACGCCGGGGCGTACGGCCAGGACAGTTGGCGGCTCCGACCGAACCTGACGCTGAATTATGGCTTGCGCTGGGAGTTTTCGACTCCCTGGTCGGAGAAGTATAACGGTATTCAGACCTTCGTACCCGGCTTACATTCCAAGGTTTTTCCAGGCGCGCCCACGGGCTGGGTATTCCCGGGCGACACGGGAATACCTTCTACGCTGGCGCCGACGCGGTACAACAACTTCGCCCCCCGTGTCGGCGTTGCTTATTCTCCTCGTGCGGAATCCGGAATACTCCGCACACTTCTGGGTGGCCCAGGCCAGACCAGCATCCGGCTAGGTTATGGGCTTTTTTATACGTCATTTGAGGGCTCGACAACTTTTAACGAAATCGGCGACGCCCCATTTGGAAATTTTCAATTTTTGACGAATCCGATAGCGTTCGAAGCTCCCTTTCTGGACAGAACCACCGGTAACCCGCTTCCGCAGGCTTCGACGGGCCCGGTGTTTCCGGTTCCACCCATTCCCCACAGCACTTCAGCACAGAATCCCGACACTGTTGTCAATTGGGGGAACTTCGTGCCTATCAGCAGCTCACCAGGATTTGGACCTCATAACCGGCTACCATATGCGGAAAACTACGAACTCTCCATCCAGCGGCAACTGGCAAAAGGAACTTTGTTAACAGTAAGCTACGTGGGAACACAGGGACATCGGCTATTAGCCGATGTGGAAATCAATCCGGGCAGTCCATCTATCTGCCTGGCTTTGATTTCCCTCGGCGCAACACCCACCTGCGGCCCCGGTGGGGAGGGAAATCTTTACGTACTTCCCGCCGGGGCCGCAGCCCCTAGTGGAGCGTTCACGAGCACCAACGCGACGAACGCGGCCTGCCCGGCAGGCAGTCAATGTATTAATGGCACTCGCACGGTCTTTGACGCGCTACAAATCGGCAGCAACGGGTTGTTCAAGTCGGTGGGCAATTCGAACTATCACTCGCTGCAGGTCAACCTCCGGCATACAACCGCGCGGGCACAACTGCTCGTCGGCTACACCTTTAGCAAATCCATTGACGACTCTTCCGGGTACGGTGAGCAGATCAATCCCATAAACGCGCGGTTGAGCCGCGGGCTTTCCGCGTTTGATGTCACCCATAACTTCGTAGCCAGCTACACACTTAACC
>CAXMLS010000581.1:0-8574 GCA_964194235.1 uncultured bacterium
GAGCCACAGCGAACCGATAGGGTGAGCGAGGACGGCGAATATAAGGACTAGCGCGCCCAATGGCCAGTCGCGCTTCCCTGCCCGCCACAGTATGGCCACACCGAAACAGGCCAGGCCTACTGACATGTAGTAGTTAAAAAAACCCATGTTGAAGGTGAATCCAAACGTCAGCATGGCGATGACCGGGGTGAGGAACCAGGGTGGTCTTCCGGTTGTCGCGCCCACAAAAGCAAACGTTCCCCAGAAAAATATGAGCGCGCACAGGGACACCACGATTTTCGGACCGAGTGAGAAGCCGAAAAGTTTTGTCGAATATAAAAGGAGAACGTCGAACAACACGTTGTTCCAGCGCCAGACGGTGTACAGGCCAGGAGCTTTACCCTGCTCTACAAGATGGGCAAGCCAAGCGTTGTAAACGTGGCTGGGGAGATCCCCGGCCTCGATGCGAGGATGCCAGAAGCACGGAATGATGATGAAAAGTGATAGCGCGGCTATCCAGCCGAGGTGCGCCCGGAGAAACCGTAGACCAACACCAAATGCGCCAGGAGTTTCAGACATATCTTGCAGATGATATTTCGCGTTCTTAAACTTACTGCATGGATTATTACAGCCTGGATTTAGTTACGTGAAGAAGGATAGATCTTATCCCGGAGACGGACGGATACAACTCGGTAAAACGCTGTAGCGAGGGAAGTTTATCGCGGGGTGAGATATTTATTTGGAAGCTTGATCGTCGCCGAGGCGCTTCAAACGGTCGCGGAGGCGGCGCTGCAACGGCGAAGGCGTGTTGGGATTGAACGCCACGAGGTACCACAGCGGCTGGCTGCGGTCTTTGCTGAGCCAAGTCAAAGTGGGCGCATCAGCATTCGGATGACGCGCAACGTTTTCGCGGATGGCAGCATACGGATGCTTGGCAAGCTTATTTAATGTTTTGGAATTGGCGCGCGGATGTTCGCTGATAAGCCGCAGAAGATAGAAGTCCTCTTCTGGAGCTTGCTTAACCAACTTTTCAAGCATATCCGGCTTGGCGTCGGCGCTGAGCACCAACCCGATTTTTTCGTCCCACGCGGTGTTGATTTGATTCAGTTCGCGAGTGCGCGCGTGAATCAATTCTTCCAGAATGCGGCGCTCTTGCTGCATCCGCGCGATCTGGAGCGAGGTGCCTTCGAGGGAGTCCAGAACGCGCAGCAGATGCTGGCGCTCACCAAAAACAATTTGGGACGTGCGGGTGACGCCGCCCTTGTCTTTATCTTTGTGCTGTACCAGATCCGAACGTCGCATTGTGTGCCGCTCCAGCCGATGCCCGCCCACGTTGGGAGGAGCCGGTTCCTCGGGGCTTCCCTGCCACGAAGCCAGGCGCGTTTGTGTGAATGGCCGGGCTGAGCGAATTATGTTACTTAAGCGCTATAGGGTAAAGTTTGCTGCGTAGTGGGTGTGCCCGATTTGCTACGGCGCGAGGGTGTGGCGGGTGGCGGCAGGAAGACGGCAACCGCTCCTGGATGGGAAAATTGTTACGTTCATTACATGCGATTAGAAAGACCAAAGTCAGATGCAAGACCCAGGTTCGTAACCTGCCTGCGGCAGGCAAGCTCAAATGCGAACCTGGAGGACCCTTCTTTTTTTTTGAATCGGTGATGTTGGCAACGATAGAGACATGCGTTTGCAAAACCCTTACACGCAACGACGGCGTGTGGGCATATAAGGAGCGAGTTACAACCAATGAGTGCATTTACCGAGCATCAAGAGGAACTGGAACGCTATGAACAGATGTTTGGGCTGGAGCGCGGGCGACTGGCGGTGTCGCTGGATCGCTTGACGAACGCCCTGGTGCTGGTCGGTCAACACGGGGTTTACTGCACAAGCTCGCGAAATCCGATGGTGCCGGCGATGGATCTACGAATCATCTCGATGGAATTGGTTCACGCCAAGGAATTATTGCAATCGGTGATGGAAGAATTGCGGCGAAAGAAAGAAATTGGGGAAGTTTAGCGATTGCTACGCAGTCGTTTTTGTCCGCTGGTGCCGCTGATTTTCCTGCTAGGAGCGTGTCTGAGTATTCAGCATGCTTGTCCGTTTGACGGCAGCTATAGTTCGTCATCCATGGGTCATCCATGGGTCATTCCCGCTCTTGCCGCACTCGTGTTTCGCCGAACAGCCTGGTGAGCAACGCAACACCCACCAGCAGACAAAGGGGTGCCGTAGCCGCTCCGGGGAAATACCTACCCTGCGTTGCACTCAAGAGTAGATGGCCGGCACCGTTACCCACGCCTCCGGCCAACGCGAGGAAAAGAACAACAAGGTAGGCTAGCTGCACGCGCCGGTAGACACCCAACCCCGCCAGTACGAACACGGCAAGCCATGCCATATTAAACGTCACAAAACGCGCATCGCTCCACTCATATCCGATGAGTTTCGGGAACTGGCGCTGGAAGCCGGTCACAAATTCTTCGGTGAAATGCAGGCACTGCACAGCAATGGCGAGCAGATGCATGGGAAGAACTGCGGCGGGATCGTTCTTCCAGCGGGTTCCGACCCAGAGCAGATAGGCGATAACCAAGCCCACGCTGAGGAGAGAGGTGGCACGGCCCATCCAGCGGACTTGTGCGGCCACGACGACCAACACGAAGACGGCACCGACGATGCGATCACGCGATGTCACGCGGTGACCCGATCCGCCACAGCACGGCCTCCCAGCTTGGAAGCATTCGCTCTCCACTCTACGCTAACGTTCACGATTCTGGCTCATTGGGAACCACTGATTTTTCTTGAAATGAAACGAAGTTTCACAAATCATTTGCAGTGGATAGCACGGCGATTTCCGGGGCCAGGGTCAGAAAAGCGGTTCCCGGGAGCGATAAGCGAAGACAAGTAATTCAAAAAACCAACTCCAAATAGGCTTTCCGCTGGCCACACGAATCAAGAACGCCCAGCCCGATGCCATTAAATGCTAAATCTCGGACACGCTCCTAGGAAATTAAAAATGGATTGGAATCGCGCTCTCTGCCAATCGTAGTCGTTGGCCCGTGACCGGGATGCACGATGGTGCAGTCGGGAAGCTCCATTAACTTGCTGCGCAGCGAATCCATGATCTGGTCCAGCGAGCCGCCCCAAAGATCGGTGCGGCCGATGCTGCCGGCGAAGAGCGTGTCACCAGCGAACAGTTGCGGCGCGGCCATTTTAATTTTTCCGTCGTCATGCGGAACGTACAGGCAAACACTGCCGGGCGTGTGACCCGGCGTGTGCATTACGCGCGCTTCGAAATCGCCCCAGCGAAGAGTGTCGCCCTCGGCAAGCAACTGGTCGATGTCAGTGAGTTCCGGCGCTGCTACACCCAGAAACGCCGCTTGCACATCCATGGCTTGATAGAGAGGCAAGTCTGCGCGATGCATCAAGACCGGCGCGCCAGTGTAACTGTGCAGCTTGCTGAGACCGCCGACGTGATCAATATGCGCGTGGGTGCTGACGATTGCCTGTACGGTCAGCTTGTGCCGCCCCAACAGATCGAGAATGCGATGGACTTCGTCGCCGGGATCAATCACCAGCGCTTCGCGCGTGATCGGATCGCCGATGATGGTGCAATTGCACTGCAGAATGCCTACGGGAATGGTGATGTGAATCAGCTCGCGTGGCGTGGCGTCGAGAGAGGGTTTCCGTTCGCTCATTTGGAAAAAGTATATCATTTGCGAAGTTCCGATCCGGGAGCTGCGCGGGAACAGGCTCCAAGCGCTTTGCTAGACTGGATGGATTAGACTGGGTGCATCGCATCTCTTAGGAATGAAGGAATGTCAGAAAGCGAATCGCCTATCGTTACGCCTCTTGCCGAGGTTCATCGCGCTGCCGGGGCGGACCTGGGGGTGTGGTTCGGATGCAGCCTGCCGGACGATTGGGGCAATCCCGCGGAAGAGCAGCGATTCGCGAATGAGAGCGTAGCGCTGATCGATAAAAATTATAAGGCGTATTTAACGTTCACCGGGCCCGACCGGGTGCGCTACCTGAACGCGATCCTGACGAACAACATCAAGGAATTGTCCGACGGCCAAGGCATCGTTTCGTTGCTGCTGAACGCGCAGGGACGCATTCTGGCGGAGATCGAAACGTTTGCCAGCAAAGATGAACTTTTTTGTGTTTCTTTTCAGATAATTCGACAGCGACTGGTGGAAGTCATTGAGAAGTACATCATCATAGATGATGTAACGCTTGTCGATGACACAGAGAAGTTCGGGACGTTGGCGCTCGAAGGGCCGAAAGCTGAGCAGGTCATGCGCGAGATTGCGGAAACGGAATTGAGCGGTCTGCCGGAACTTCGGTCGGTCGACGGATACATCAACGGCGCGTCTCAACCAATTCCCTGCCGCATCGTAAAGCGCTCCGTTGCTGGAGTTCCGGGCGCGGAATTCGTCGTGGAACGGGCGCATCTCGAAGCGCTCTGGAAAATTCTTCTAGAAGCAGCACAGCGAGCCGGCGGCGGCCCGATGGGATACAAAGCGCTGAGCGCGCAACGGCTCGCACAAGGTAGGCCGTGGTTCGGGTACGACTTCGGCGAAAGGCAAATCCCTCACGAGGCAGGATTGGAAGTCAGCCATATCAGCTACACGAAAGGTTGTTATACCGGGCAGGAAATTGTGGAGCGGGTGCGCTCGCGTGGCCAGGTGAACCGGCGCAGAGTGGAACTTTTGCTTACTGGGAATGCGGTGCCAGAAAACGGGGAGTCTCTGACGGTTGATGACAAACAAGTAGGTTTCGCAACACGAGCGGCGAAATCGTGGTTTCCGCCGGGGATTCTGGGCATGGGCTACGTCAACAAAGAGCATCGCGCTTTGGGCACGATTCTGAAGTGGAACGGCGGCACGGCAACGATTGTGGAATTTCGTAATGCGCTACGCAGCTTGCACAATGCAGCAGAAGAGCGAACACAACCCTCCGGAACTTAGTCACTATTAGGATTTAAGAAATTTTTGGATCAATCCAGATTCAAGGCGCGCTTGAAGGATCCGCGCTCCGAGTCGATCTTCTTTTGCAGCTGCAGTATCGAGTACAGCAGCGCTTCGGGCCGAGGGGGACATCCCGGAACATACACATCGACGGGAATAACCTGGTTGCAGCCTTGCACGATGGCGTAATTGTTGAAGACCCCACCGGACGTGGCGCATGCGCCCATGGAGATTACCCATTTCGGCTCGGGCATCTGATCGTACAGGCGTCGAATTACCGGAGCCATTTTCTGGGATACGCGGCCGGCTACGATCATGAGATCGGCTTGACGCGGCGAGGGACGGAAAACTTCCGCTCCGAAGCGCGCGACGTCAAATCGCGCCGCTGCCATGGACATCATCTCAATTGCGCAGCAGGCCAAGCCAAAACCCAGCGGCCAGATGGAGCTTCTGCGCGCCCAGTTTACGGCTTTGTCCAGCTGGGCGAAGATGACGCCTTCGTCTTCCAGCATTTTGCCGAAATCGTCGGGCTTGGTGAGGGTAACGCCTTGACCGAGAGATACGCTCATGGTGATCCTTATGTTCGCATAGTTGGCGATGGCGGACAAACGTCAAACGGACAGCACGACTTTGCCGAATTGTTCTCCAGCTTCGAGGTATCTGTGGGCGTCGGCGCAATCGGTTAGGGGAAAGGTGCGGTCGATGACCGGTTTCAAGTGGCCCGCAGCGACGAGCTTCATTACGCTGGCGAGCTCGGATTTTGTACCCATGTACGAGCCGAGGATGGAAAGCTGGCGCGTGAACAGGAAACGCAAGTCGATGCCAGCGTCGAAACCGGTGGTTGCGCCGCAGGTGACCAGCCGGCCGCCAACCGCGAGGCTCTCCACACTTTCGTTCCAGGTGGCAGTGCCGACATGCTCGAAGACGACGTCCACGCCGCGCTTGTTGGTTATGCGCCGCACTTCGTCATGAATTTTCTGCGTCTTGTGGTTGATCGTATGTTGCGCGCCGAGATGTTTAGCCTTTTCCAGTTTCGCAACGCTTCCCGCCGTGGCAACTACGCGCGCCCCTAGCAACGACGCGATTTGAATTGCCGCGCTCCCAACTCCGCTGCCCGCGCCAAGGATCAGCACGTCCTCGCCGGGTTGCAACTGAGCGCGGGTGATGAGCATGTGCCAGGCGGTTTGAAAGACCAGCGGGATTGCAGCAGCTTGCTCGAAGGTGAGATTTTCGGGATACGGTAAACAGTTCACTCCCGGGCAGCGGACAAATTCGGCGCAGCCGCCGTCGATCAGGTAACCGAGATTGGAAAACGAACGGCAACGATTATCGAGTCCCGCAAGGCATGCGGCACATTTTCCGCACGAGACGCCCGGCGCCAGAACCACTTTCTGGCCAACACGCACGGTGGTCACTTCCGAGCCGACTTCGGCGATTTCGCCGGAAATATCGCTGCCGGGAATGTGCGGCAATGGGATCGCGACGCCCGGCATGCCACGCCGCACCCACAGGTCGAGATGATTCAGCGCGCACGCGCGTATGCGAACGAGAACCTCATTTGGGCGAATTGTGGGGACGGGAACATTCGAGTATTGCAACACTTCTGGTCCGCCGTGCTGGTGGAATATGATGGCCTTCATGCGGTCTCCCGATATGCTGCGGTGAAATCGCAAGGTAGCACTGCGGTAACAGCATGTCTATGACCGCGCTGCGTTGACAGCAACTCGCACGCGACTTAGGCTGGTTTAGAGCTGAAGCGGGACGGGTGAACGAGACGTGGATCTGTTTGAAGAAATCGTAAGGATGCGGCGGGCCGGATCGCGTGGCGCGCTGGCGACGATTGTGCACACCAACGGATCCATCCCGAGCTATGAAAGCTCGCGAATGCTGGTGCGCGAGGACGGCTCGATTGCCGGAACGATTGGCGGCGGATGCGTGGAGGCCGACGTGTGGGCCGCGGCGAAAGAGGTGATGCAGAAAGAAACGCCGCGGAAGATGGTTTTCAATTTGAATCATGAAGCCGGGTACGACAGCGGTTTGATTTGCGGCGGAACGCTGGAAATTTTTGTGGAACCCATCTTGCCGCAACCGGTGGTGTACCTGTTTGGCGGCGGGCACGTGTCCATCGCGGTGGCCAACGCGGCAAGCGCGGCGGGATTTAGCATAGCGGTCGTGGACGATAGAGAAGCGTTTGCCAACAAGCAGCGGTTCCCGATGGCGCAGGATATTCACACCAGTTATGAACAAGCGTTTGCGGATATCCATCCGGGCGCGAGCACGTATTTGATCATCGTTACGCGCGGGCACAAAGACGATATGCGGGTGCTGGCATGGGCGGTACGCACCGACGCTCGCTACGTGGGAATGATCGGCAGCAAGCGAAAAGTGCTTGCGGTGTACAAAGCGCTAGAGAAGGATGAAGGCTATCGGGCCGAAGAATTTGCGCGCGTGTACGCGCCGATGGGATTGGAAATTGGCGCGCTATCTCCGGAGGAAATTGCCGTAAGCGTGGTCGCCGAGCTGATCGCCGTGCGCCGCAACGCCAATGCGGCTGCACACATGAAATTGAAGTACGAGTCGCGCCCGGCGTTAAGCGAGCGCTGAAAGAAATTGTGCTTGCAGCGGTGATACTGTCGGGCGGCGCGTCCCGCCGCATGGGTTCCCCCAAAGCGTTAGTTCCCTACCAGGGCAAGTTGTTTCTCGAACATCTTCTGGAAGTGACCGCACAGCCGCAGATTGGTGTGCGGCGGGTGGTGCTGGGCGCGCATGCCAAAGCGATCGCCGAAGCCATAAAACTGCCGCCTGCCGAGGTGGTCATAAATGAAAATTGGGAACAGGGGCAACTTAGTTCGATTCACGCCGCTTTGCGCAGCTTGCCGGCGGGAACCGACGGAATACTAATCGCGCTGGTAGATCATCCGCTGGTTAGCGGCGAGCTGGTTCACGAGTTGATCGAGCGGTTTTATTTGTCGCGCAAGCCGATTGTTTTGCCTTTGTATAAAGGACGGCGCGGGCATCCGGTGATTTTTTCTTCGCGATTGTATGAGGAGTTGCTCGCCGCGCCTCTCGAAAAGGGCGCGCGCGCTGTGGTTTGGGCTCACGGGGAGAATGTTTCCGAAGTAATTACCACCGAAGAGGGCTGCGTGCTGAACTTGAATGATCCGGATGCGCTGGCACGCGTGCCGTGATGCGCTTACGATGATTTCATCTTGATTAATAGGGCACTTAGAGCGTCCGCTGCCAACTGGGCGGCGTGATGCGTGGCGGGCGGTAGTCCACCAAGCGCGGTGGAAAGATAATCGGCGGTGATTTGATTTGTGTCCGAGAGCTGGCGATCGGTGAGTTCCACGGTGAGCAGCGAAGCGCACGCGATCGCGGTGGCGCAGCCCTGACAGAGGAAGCGCGCTTCCGCGATTTGACCGTGCTCCACGCGCGCGGCAAGCTGGAGCACATCGCCGCAGACGGGATTGCTGACCTCTACAACGACGGTGGCGTTGGGTAATTTGCCGGCGTTACGCGGGGCGCTAAAATGATCGAGCACGATTTTGGTGAACATTACAAATACTCTACCGCTGAAATGGAAATTCCCGGGTGGAGAGATGGAGCCGGGCAAAGGAGCTACCCCAAGACCCAGGTTCATACC
>CAXMLS010000582.1:0-3320 GCA_964194235.1 uncultured bacterium
GTCTTACAGTGGCGAAATGGAGTGACGGCGTGGTTGAGATCGCGGTGATCCCCTTCACGTACGAAAATACCAACTTGCGCGATCGCAAGCCTGGCGACGCTGTGAATTTGGAAGCGGACGTACTCGGAAAATATATTGAGAGTTATCTGGAAGCCCGCGAAAAGAACCACGCCAGTCCACGATTGACGATCGATCGATTGGTGGAAGACGGATTTTAGAGATTAGCCTACGAAAACGTCGTACAAAGAGATCAGGCCGTTCGCGTTTTTTGCCGCCGCCCGCGAAAATACAAAATTAGTCCAAGCGCGATCGACGCGCCGGTCCCACCGATCAACTTCAATTCAAAACCAAGCTTGTCCGAGGAATCCCCCGGCGGAATCAGCGAAAGCACAATCCCCGCCAGCACCACGAAAAATCCCAGCCCGCTGGCAATCCAGACTCCCACCTTGCCGCCCGGAATCAACACCGCTTGCGGGTTTTCGAGTCGATCTTTCCTCCCGGCGAGTTTTATCGCCGCAGCATACATATAAAGGAACGGAATAAAATACAGAATGATCGCGGCGTCGACCAGGAATTGATACGCGCCGCGCATAGTTTCGTTGACTTGGCTGAGAAGCAGCACGAGCCCAGATACGCTGGCCTGCACGATGATCGAAATATACGGAGTCTTCCACCGGGGATGAATTCGCCCAAACGCCGCGGGAAGATAGCGATCGATCCCCACGACGAACGGCACGCGTGCAATCCCGGCAACGGTGCTGCCTACCCCCCCGGCGTTTCCTACCGATACGAACAGAGCCGCGAGCACGCCGACGAATCCAATGCGCAAAGCGTTCGACCCAGTCGTGATGGCCTGAAACACGCCGCTGGTGGTGGAAACTTGCTCTGCCGGAATCAGCGAGAGCACCGCGAACGTGCCCACGATATAAATCGCGGCGATCAGTACGCCTGCGCTCAGCACCGCACGCGGCAGAGTTTTTCGTGGATCTTTAATCTCGTCGCTCATCGCGGATACCAGCTCAAGCCCGGTAAACGCAAACGCAATCTGGGACCAGAAATTTACGGTATCGAGGCTCCATTTCGGAAGCATGTTGGGCCAGGTGAAATGCGTAACCGATCCATGCCGCAAAAACAAAATCCCGGCGATGCCCACAAGGATGAGCAGAGGAATGTACGTGGAGACGCCGCCCGCATTTTGCAGCCACTTTCCAATATTGAGCCCGACGATGTTCATAACCACCGCGATCGCCAAAAGCAGGAAAGAACCGGCGAGCAAAAAGGTTCTGTTCTGCGCCAGCGCTGCGCCACCGGTTCCCGCCACATACCCGCTCATCGCCGTGCTAGCCAGTAAAAGTCCCGGAAAATAAAAAACCGTGTAAATCCAGTAAGTCCATCCGGCAACGAAGCCGTGAAAATCGCCGAAGGCTTCTTTCGACCACACGTACAAGCCGCCTTCATTAGGAAATCGTGACGACAGTTCGTTGATAACCAGTGCTGTTGGCGCAAAAAAGAATAGCGCGGCCACCACCCACAAACTGATGGAGGAGGTTCCGTTGTGCGCCGCGGCGGCGACCCATCGGGGACCGAGGACCGTGGCGATGTTGAACAGCAGCACATCCCAAAATCCCATTTCTTTGCGAAGTTGCTTGATCGGATTGGCTGCGGTGTTGGCGCTCTCGGTCACAGGGTGATGTCCATCGCGGGGATCAACTGGTCCTGTGCCAGGAAATTACGGAGGAAAGGATCGGTTGAGCTTTCAAATTTTTTCCATGGGCCGAAAAACGAAACTTTGCCGTCCTGCAAAAAAACTACGGAGTCGGCAAGTTTTTTCGCCAGGTGCGTGTCATGGGTGACCACGATAGAAGTTTTGTGAAACGATTCCTTCAAGCGCAGGATCAGGTCGCCCATGTGCGCTGCCATGATGGGATCGACCATCGTGGTGGGCTCGTCATAGAGAATAGCTTCGGGATTTTGCGCCAGAGACCGAGCAATAGCCACGGCACGCCGGGCGCCGGTGGACAGCTCGCCCGGAAGTTTGTCCAGCGCGTCATCGACCTCCAGCGTCTTGGCCAGCCGCGCAACGTATTCATCAATATCGTCGTCGGTGAGGCCATCCTGCCCCTCCAGCGGGAAAGCAATATTTTCGCCGACCGTAAGAGAATCGAACAGCGCGCCCGACTGAAACACCATACTGACTTTGCGACGAACGGCCTGGAATTCGGCTTCTGTCCAATCCGTGACGTCTTGCCCATCTATAGAGATGGAGCCGGAATCGGGTTTCAGAAAACCGAGGATATGTTTCAGCGAAACGGATTTGCCGACACCGCTGCGCCCCATGATCACGCAGGTTTCTCCGCGTTTCACCGCAAAGCTGACGTGATCGAGAATCAGGCGCGTGTCGAAGGCTTTGCACACATCGCGAAACTCGAAATAATTAATGGAGTCGCTGTCGCTGACGGTATTGACGGTCTGCAGTTCGGGGGCAATATCGAGCGGTTCCAGCGGTTCCGGTTCAGCACTCGACTGGGGACCTGGGCCTGCTTCAAGTTCAAAATTCACTCACGCTGCTCCGTTTCCCAAATCCGTTGTGCTTCCGCAAAGTCCGCAGCGGTATTCATATTCCAGAATAATCGTCCTGCGCTATCAAATCGTTTCCAGGCCGACTCGTCAAGCACTTCCGTGGGGAGTTGTTGCAAAGCCGCGGTGACCTTGCGCACGCCGCTGTCGAACACACTTAGTAGGGACGCCGCTGCCTCGGTGCGGTAGCACGCGCACAATGGCTCGGATCCGTGCGCCGAATGCGGGAGGATAACCTGTGCGGAGCTGGTGCGCGTTCTCGTTACGAGAAATTCCAGCCATTCGCGCGTCAGGAAAGGCAGGTCGCAGCTGAGTATCAAGTTCCATTCGCAATGACCGCCGGAATTAGAGGTGTGCTGCAACGCCGTGATGATGCCGCCCAGCGGGCCTTCTCCCGGCCAGCGATCATCGATGAGCTCGATTCCCAAGTCCGTGTACTTTCCACGAGCGGCAACAACCGTAACGCTGTCAGTGCAACTCCCGAGTAACTGCGTAATGTGCAAGAGAAGTGAAGTCGAACCGAATTGAACGAGGGCTTTATCGCGGCCAAACCGGGCGCTTGCTCCTCCGGCCAATACGTATCCGGCAACGCCAGTGTTTTCGATAGAGTTCATTGTCACCGTTCACTTCCGCTGCGATTGCGAGTATCGACTAACACACGTGGTAAGTGCTACCGGACGATTTCCCGCGTGCATCATCGAAACCATACGATCCAATACACTAATAGATTGTTGAAACTAGGT
>CAXMLS010000583.1:0-1959 GCA_964194235.1 uncultured bacterium
ACCGCGAAGCGCATTTTTGGCGTTTCTGGCGGTTCTGGCGTTTTTTAAAATCAACAACTTACGTATTATCAATAATGGGCCCGGGTTCGAATCCCACCCGCGCCTCCAGAATTAGCCCTTAAGTTTCAACTAGTTCACGGCGTGATTTTTTCCACGTAACTCCCGCGTAACTTTCATCTCAAGTTGTACGATAGGATCTCGGTCCCATACGCGCTGCAAATCGGCTTCAATTTGTCGCTGTCGAGAATCCGTCCAAGCTGCGTAATACTTCTCCGTCATTCGAATGCTTTGGTGTCCGAGCAGAATGGAAACGCGCTCCATCGGAACACCAGCCTGCAATAATTCCGTGGCAAAAGTGTCGCGAAACCGATGGGCGTGGCCGCGAATTCCCGCAAGCCGGAAAAGCTTGCGTAGCCGTTTTTGCCAGGTTCCCACAGCTATCTCAAGACTGCCTACACCAGACCAGAAGAAATATCGCTCGCTGGTTCGCGGTGTTGTGTGGAGTGCTGTTGCAACGAAGTCGGGAAGTATGCACCAGACGTGAACGCCCGTCTTTTGCGTGTACAACTGCAGTTTGTTTCCTTCTATTTTGTCAGTGGTAAGACGCACTGCGTCGCCAATACGAATTCCGCACCATCTTAAAATCAAGACTAGGGAACGGAGCCTGCGCGCGTTTTCCCTACCGCGCGGAGCAGTTTGTTCCAAATACGGATCGAGCGCTGCGAGAATATGCAATACTTCCTCACGTTCGAATGGAAGCGTTGGACGTTGCTGAACCTTCGGAGCCTTAAGTTTACGAGCGCAATTTTGAGTTACCCACTCCCGTTCGAGGGCGAACTCAAAGAATGCTCTCAATCGTTCCAATTTCTTGCATGCTGAAAGAGGGCCCAATTTCCAACCTTGGCGAAAATCGCTCAACGTCGGAAGATTCCATTCTACGAGGGGTTGAATTCGCCGCCTGCGCGCAAAATCCTTCATCTCCCTCGCGAGCAGACGGTATTTGCGGATGGTCGCGGGCTGCAGATTGCGTGCGTGCAAATCAGCCAGAAAACTTTCCCATGCACCCTCAAGTGTTATTGTCGCCCGTTCGGAAAACGCCGACCGCATACTGCCAGTCGCCTCCCAGTTTCGTACCGTCAATTGAGCCTTTTCCCAATCGAGGGTATCCAAAGACTTATGAATTTTGCTTCCGCTAAGTCGACCAGCTACCCAAACAGGACAAGAACATGTACCTGGGCGGCGTCTTTTCTACTTGCGCTACTGGCTTGGCATGAATTGCGGTCTGTAAGCGTGGCCGTGGCGTGGATGGTGGGCGGACTTGTGCTGCTCGAAATCGGACTTAGCCGCAAATCATTTCAGTTGCGCGTGCAAGCCTACATCGCGTTTGCGGCCAGTTTCCTGCGCATCTGGTTTGTGAATTTGAATGCTTCAGGTAATCCCGGGGAAATTAGCCCGCGTTTTTTGACGGTGATGCCCCTGGCGATGGCGTTCTTTTACGCGTACTGGCGACTTTACGAGGCACCGGAGGATCGTTCGGAGAGTGAACGGAAACTACATGCGGCAGATTTCTGCTGCTGGCTGGGCACAATTACGATCGTTGCACTCATGCGCTTCGAGTTGCCTGTGGACTGGGTGGCAACGATTTGGGCGGCCTGTGTATTCGGCTTATTGGCGGTCAGCTGGAGAAGCGGGCGGCGGGTCTTTCTGCACCAAGCGTTGCTAATCGGAGCGGGTGTTTTGCTTCGCACGATTATGCACAATTTTTATGAGCGAAGTTATTTTCCAGCGCCGATTCAACCGCAGCCGCCGCCAAAAAGTTCGCCTGATACCCGAGTTCTAAAATCCGCCAACGGCGTCCCGCCAATGCCAGCAATAGGCCCAACGCAGTCCACGTCACCGCCGTCCACGCTTCCGGAAAAAGTATCCAAGCACCTATGGCCGCCATTAACCCGCCGACGT
>CAXMLS010000584.1:0-10938 GCA_964194235.1 uncultured bacterium
ATGTGTATAAGAGACAGCTCCAGTGTTGTTCTGCGTCACGGGTTTCTATCCAAGATCGCCGCAAGTTCAGCCGTACGAATAGCCGTTGCAGCCAGTCTCCTCTTCGCGATTGCCTTCGGAAGCTACCGACTCGGCCTACGAGAACAATCGCACAACACCCCGGACGTCAGGGCTGCATACATCGAAAACCGATTGGAAAAGCTTTCTCAAGAAAAGCGCGGCGCCGATGAAACATTGACGGCGCAAGCAGCGAAGCTTGCGCAACTGCAGCTCGAGACTGCGGGAAAAGAGCGAGAACTCGAAAAGCTACGTTCAGAATTGCAAGAGGTTGAAGCTCATTCGAGCGGGCTCCTGGCGGCCAGTGGCCAGTCGGAAGCGCAATCGCGAGCTCTCCTTCAGCAACGCGACACCCTGAACGCGCAGCTCCAGGTGATGATCCAATCGTACGAAACGCAAAAGGCTGAGCTCGCCAGCATGCGCTCGGAGAGCGACAAGACCGTGTTTTACACCTCGACCTTGGAAGCGAAAATTGCCGCGCTAACCGCTTCCAATCGCGATCAGGACCGCCAGCTCAAAGACGCGCAGCAGTACCTTACTTCTGACAAAGATATTCGAGAGCTGATGGGCGCGCGGAAGTTGTATATCGCGGACGTCTTCGATGTGGACGGCACCAGCCGCACGCAGAAGCCTTTCGGCCGCGTTTTCTACACCCAGGGCAAATCCCTGATTTTTTACGCTTTCGACCTGGATCGCGAGCCTGGCGTGGTAAATGCCAGCACCTTCCAAGTGTGGGGTCAGCGCGACACCCCGCAGGGCGAACAAGCCGCCCCTATGAATCTCGGCATTTTGTATCGCGACAGCGAATCCAACCGTCGCTGGGTGATGCGCTTCGATGAACATAAGCAGTTGAGCGAGATCGATGCCGTTTTCGTCACCGTAGAGCCACGCGGAGGAAGTCACAAACCAACGAGCAAGCCGTTCCTGTACGCCCTCCTCAGGAACCAAGCGAATCACCCTTAGTTCATTTAAAGCTCTTCAGCCGTGCCGCCGGCGAGCAGCGCGTCGCCGGGATCCCTTATCTTTCTCGCCGAAACATGTCTTATTTATATTTTTAATGCATGGTACAAATCGCTCCGCTCCGTCGTATTGATAATTAAATCAGCAAAATTGTCGAGGACGTGGTCTTCAAGTAGTTTGTTCTCTAACCGGGAGCTTGAAGTCGTGGTGTGTGTCTCGCTTACTTAAGCGTGTCGATATTCCGTGATTAACAGGTCAGGAGCGTTCTCGATGACGAACTCGCGTTTTGCGGTAATTGCACTGATAGCTACAGCGCTTTCCGTCTGCGTGGCGGGCATTTTCGCCCCGCCGCTACTTTCGCAGACCACCTACGGCTCGTTAGCCGGAACCGTTAGCGACGCCTCGGGGGGGCGGTCGCGGATGCCGAGGTAGCGCTCACTAATGTCGGCACCGGTGAGAAACGAGTCGCGCCATCCGGACCCGACGGTTTGTACTCCTTCGTCAACCTCCAGCCCGGCGAGTATCGCATCGATGTTGAAAAGACCGGCTTTAAGCGCATCTCACGCCCCTCCGTCATCATTGAAGTAGGACAAGCAGCGCGTATCGACATCGCGCTCCAGGTCGGCGACGTAACGCAAACCGTGGAGGTCACGGGCGAAACGCCGCTCCTTCAAGTAGAAACCTCTTCCCTAGGACAGGTTATCGAAGAGCGCAAAGTAAACGAGCTGCCGCTGAATGGCCGTAACGTCTTCAACCTGGTGGCGTTGGCGCCTTCGGTCATCGCACAAGGAGGCGCGAACGGCACTCCGGTCGGAGAGAATCCCTTCGGCTGGGGCAACTATCAAATCAACGGCTCATTCGGCAACGAAAGCGCGGAATATCTGGACGGCCAACCCCTCAACATCGGCTACATCAATCTCCCTGTGATCATTCCCACGCAGGACTCGATCCAGGAATTCAAAGTACAGACCAGTAACCTCGGTGCTGACTGGGGCAAGTTCTCCGGCGGCGTCATCAACATGATCACCAAGTCCGGTCAGAATACCCTGCACGGTGCGGCCTACGAGTATCTTCGCAACAAGGTTCTCGACGCCAACGATTTCTTCCTGAATAAGGCCGGACGGCCTAGACCGCCCTTTACCCAGAATCAATTTGGCGCAAATGCCGGCGGACCTATCTGGATTCCTCATGTATACAACGGCCGTGACAAAACATTCTGGTTCTTCAGCTGGGAAGGGTTCCGCCTGCGGACTGGAACCGCCTTTACCACGTCAGTGCCAACTCCCGCCGAAGCAGCAGGCGATTTCTCAGCGATCACAAAGCCGATCCTTGATCCTTGCGGCGGCACAGTTGCCACTGCTGTGGCCTGCCCCAACTACAACGGCCCAGCGACTCCGTTCGCTGGAAATCGGATCCCGGCCGGCCGGCTCAATCCGACATCGCTGGCGCTTTTAAAGCTCTTTCCGGCAGCCAATGCCGCCGGTTCCGTTAATCCCACCACCGGACAAGTCATCAACAATTTCACCACCGCGACCAGCGCGGGCGGAAACCAGAATCAGGTTGTCGGTCGCCTGGACCAGAATATTTCAGCCACCCAGCATATCTTTTTCCGCGACACCTACTGGGACGTGCTCGACCTTCCGGTGGATCCCTTGGGAACGGGACTGTGCGCCGACCGCTGCGCGGAAACCTACAAGAGCAATGCCGCGGCCATCGGATATAACTACACGCTAACGCCTACCACCGTCATCGGCATCGATGCCAGTGTCAGTCGTTTTGCTTATGATCGTTCACCGAAAAATTCGGGCTTTGATCTCACCACGATTGGCTACCCAGCTCAGTATAACAATGCCATCCCGTCGGGCGCACGCACGCCGCCTACCCCTTGCATCTTTGGTTTCGTGGATAATATTACCTGCACGCAGGGACAGAGTTTCATTACCGATCGCAACACTCAATTCAACTTCTCGCCGAACATCACGCTGGTACGTGGACACCACACTGTGAAGCTTGGTTTCCAGCTGGAAATCGGTCGCGACAATTACGCACAAACGAACGTTGGCAGCGGGGCATTTGCCTTCTGCGGCTCCGGCCTGTCCTGTTTTACTGGCTTCAGCTTCGCAGATTTCATTCTCGGTTATGCCGACAACCCGCAGAACGTAGAGAATCATTTCTTCGGCCAAGCGGTCGTTCCAGCGCTGGTTGCTGGTCAGCAGATATATAAGGGTTTTTATGTCGACGATACCTTCCGGCTTACCCCCAAGCTGACGCTGAACTTGGGCATACGCTACGACCTGCAGGGACCTTGGTCTGAGCGCTTCAACCGCCAGTCATACTTCAATCCTAACGCTCAAAGCTGGTTAGCCAATCCCGCTGCTTCAGCTGGCTTCGCCAACGTGCCTGGGCTGCAAGGACTAAAGGGTGATATTTTCTTGGTGTCGCCAAATAGCCGCAGCAACATCCCCCTGGACAAGACCAACATCCAGCCACGCGTCGGGTTCGCGTATAGCCTCGACCGGAAGACCGTCATTCGCGGTGGCTATGGCATCTTCTTCGTTCCCAACTACGTCTCGTTCGGTCTGAATCCCAACAACGACGTAGTTAACGACGCCACGACGGGCTACAACGGCACGGTTAACGGTACCATTCCCATTAACACCATCAACACTCCGTTCTTGCCGGAAATCGTTCCTCCAGTCGGCCGAACGCTAGGGACGCTGGGCACCCAGCAATACACCTCGCAGGTTGTGCAGAATCCCACAATCTCCAACCTCGGAGACCACCCAGCAGCCTACGTGCAACAGTGGAACCTGAATATTCAGCGCGACCTGCCGGGCCGATTCTTCGTGTCGGCTGCGTACGTCGGCTCGAAAGGTACGCACCTAGAATCCTATTCGCAGCAAGCCAACCAAATCGGCAGCAATTTCCTCAGCGGAGCCGCCACGCAGTGCGCCGCCCAAGTGGCGGTCACTGGGGCGCGGTGTAACGCGAGCAGAGTGACCTTGCTGAAATCAGTGGCCAATCCCTTCTTCGATCCAGTCAGCGGCACGGCTTACGCCTTGGGAACGGCAACCACCACGGTTGGACAACTCGACCGCCCGTTTCCGCAATACCTCGGCCTAAGCTACGCTGGGCAAGGGTCATACGACAGCAGCTACGAATCGTTTCAGTTAACGGTTCAGCGCCGATTCGCCGGGGCTGGCTCGCTGCTTGTGGCGTATACCAATTCCAAGCTACTCAGTAACACAGATACGCTCACGAACTGGCTTGAAGTCGCCGCTGGCGGTATTCAAGACAACAATAACAACAGAGCCGAGCGCTCGCGGTCATCGCAAGACGTTCCCCAACGTTTGGTTATCAGCTACGTCCTCGATTTGCCCTTCGGCCACGGTAAGAGGTTTATGTCTGGCGCGACCGGATTTGTCGACAAGGTCATCGGCGGATGGGGCGTGGACGGCGTAACCATCTTCCAGAGCGGATTTCCTCTCGTATTCTCCAACGGAGCCCCGAACTTCACGACGCTCTACGGCGGTGGTTCGCGGCCGAATTTTGTTCCCGGCTGCAACAAGGGAGCGCCCGCGAGTGGTGCGGCAAAACTGAATGAATGGTTCAATACCGCGTGCTTTACGGCGCCGGCGGACTTCACTTTCGGCAACGAATCTCGGACCGATCCTACCTTGCGCGGAGACGGAGTCAGAAATTTCGACTTCTCCATCTTCAAGCGCACTCGTTTTGGTCCGGATGACAAGATCGGTCTCGAGTTCCGGACCGAAGTTTTCAACATCTTCAACCGTACACAGTTCGCACCACCCAATACTTCGTTCAGCAGCGCGACCTTTGGTCAAGTCACCAACTCGTATCCGAACACCAACCCAAGATTGATCCAGTTTGGGCTCAAGCTAGTATTTTAACTGCGTGGAGCCTCGGGGTGGATGCCAAGTGGCATCCGCCTTGAGGGTTTTCCTTTTTTTGCAGCAGACTCAGGCCTGCCCTTGTTGTCCGACCTTTCCGTCGCGCGTTACAGAACCGTGCTAGCCTGTTTCGACGCTCATTGCACGTTCAGTAAAAGGTCACGCCTTCAAGGAGCCAGGCAGATACATGGTCGGTAAGGTGACGCGGCGCAATTTTCTAAGCCTGGCGGGTCTGGCTGCAGCGGCGCCAATTTTTCAAGTAAAGTTACCCCACGGCATCGATTTCATCCTCCAGAATTCTCCTACTCCGAGAAAATTTTTGATCGAGACGATGCCCGGCGGCGTGGCGTTATTTGACTACAACAACGACGGCCTGCTAGACATTTTCCTAGTCAATGGCGGTCGCATCACCGAAAATCTCCACGTCCCGGAACAGTTCGAACGCAGCAATCCTCGCTATTGGAATCGCCTATACCGCCACAATCGCGACGGCAGCTTCTCAGACGTAACCCAGGCCGCAGGTCTGGCCAATGCTGGCAACGGCAACTATGGGATGGGCGTCGCAGTGGGCGACTACGACAACGACGGCTACCCCGATCTCTACGTCACCAGTTATGGCAAGAACATCCTGTACCACAATAACGGCGATGGTACCTTTACCGATGTAACCGCCAAAGCCGGCGTCGCGGGCGGAGGCTGGTCCGTCTCCGCAGGCTTCTTCGATTACGACAACGACGGCCACCTAGACCTATTCGTAACGCGCTACATGGATTGGGATGCCGATCACAACAAAATCTGCGGCGGCGACTGGCACACCTACTGCCCACCAAGCGCTTTCCCCGCCACCACATGTCTCCTCTACCGCAATCGCGGTGACGGCACCTTCGAGGACGTCAGCGAGCGTTCCGGCATCACCGCAAAAAAGGGAAGAGCCCTCGGCGTTTCCTTCGCAGACTACGATGGCGACGGCTTCACAGACATATTCGTCTCCAACGACGGCATGCAGCAGTATCTCTTCCACAACAACGGCAATGGCACCTTCACCGAATGCGCAATGGAGTCCGGCACGGCGCTTACCTCCGACGGCAAAGGCCTCTCCGGAATGGGCACCGTCTTCCAGGACTACGACAACGACGGCCGTCCCGACCTGATTGTCACCGTTTTGCCCCGTGAACTTTTCGCGGTCTTCCACAACGAAGGCACCGGTTCGTTCAGCTACCAAAGTCTGGAAACCGGCGTAGGCGCCATGACTTCGTTAAGTTCGGGCTGGGGCGTAGGCCTGGAAGATTTCGACAATGACGGCTGGAAAGATCTCTTCGTAGCACAAAGCCACGTGCTGGACAACGTCCAGAAGATCGACGCGTCTCTGACCTACAAGCAATTGCCTTTGGTAGCTATGAATCACGGAGGCCACTTCGAGCGCGCCGATTCCGGTGTAACGACGCCGCTAGCAGCGCGCGGCGCGGCATTTGGCGACATAAACAACGACGGCTGCATCGACGTTGTTCTAGCTATACTAGGCGGGCCTCCGGTGTTGCTTCTTAATCGGGCCGGCAGCGGCAATCATTGGCTATCCATCACTCTCCGAGGCACGCGCAGCAATCGTGACGGCTACGGTGCCCGCGTCTTCGTCAACGGACAAACTCGCATCGCCACCTCCTCCGGCAGCTACAACTGCGCCAATGACAAACGGCTCCACTTCGGACTGGGCTCGGCTGATAAAGCCACAATTGAAATACTCTGGCCCTCTGGAGCCAAGCAGGTTATGAACGACGCCGGCGCGAATCAATTTCTGGAAATTCGCGAACCGGAGCAGTTATGACCTGGTTGTTCATGTTGGCGCTGTTGGGCGGGCAGGCAGAACCCTCCGAAGCGATGCAGCACGTGCAGGCAGGCCTCATGGCGCGCCAACAACATCAGGTCGATGTTGAGATCGACGAGTTCAGCAAGGCCATTGAACTCGACCCGAACCTCGCCGACGCTTTTGTCAATCTAGGCGCAGCCTACATGGAAAAGCACGATTACGGCGCCGCCATTGCTCCGTGCAAGCACGCGTTAGAGCTCAGCCCCGACCTTGCAGCGGCCCATCAATTGTTAGGTTTCGCACTTCTGGCGCAAGGTTACGCGATCGAAGCCATACCGCACCTGGAAAAAGTTGGCGCGCAGGACGCCTTGGCGATTGCGCAACTCGAAACCGGCCGACTCACCGAAGCAGTCGCCAACTTCAACGTCGCGCTCGCGAAGCGGCCGAGCGATCCCGATTTGCTCTATTACCTAGGACACGCCAGTGGCTTGCTATCGAAAAGCGCCATTGACACCTTGATTGCGCAATTCCCGGATTCCGCACGCGCCCACCAGGCCCTCGCCGAAAACTATTTCGCCCTCCGCCAAATGCCTCAAGCAGAAAAAGAATACCTGGAAGCAATTCGACTACGTCCTGAATTGCCGAATCTCCACCTCGAACTAGACCAGGTTTACGCCAACTCCGCGCAGTGGCCGAAAGCAGAAGAGGAGTTTCGCGCCGAAACCAAGCTGCAACCAGGCAAAGCCGAAGCAGCCTACCGCCTGGGCAACGCATACCTGCAGCAAGGAAAAGCACATGACGCTTTAGCCGAACTAAAGCGCTCCGACGCGTTGAGGCCGGAAATGGCAGAAACTCTCTATTCATTAGGTAAAGCTGCTTCGCTCGCGGGCCCCAGTGAAACCTCCACTGCGGAGCGTGCTTGGCTTAAAGTGCTAGAGCTCGAGAGAACCTCCTCGCTGGCCGCGCAGTCGCATTTTGCTTTAGCGGGCCTCTACCGTAAGCAAGGCAACACCGCAAAAGCCCAGCACGAAATGCAAGAATTCCAAAAATTGCAAAGCACCATCGGACCACCCCACTCCGAGTGACGAGCCTTTGCGTTGCAGCGGCCGCTTTTCCGAATCAGGCGCTTAGATTACATCCAGCGTATCCGCTCGTTTACACCATGAAGATCAGGTAGATTCTCATGCTCTCGGCTGCAAGCGCGCGAGACATCCTTTTAGGGAGTACTCTGGGTGAGACTCGCAGAATTCACCGCGAGAAGTCTTTGCACTGGGGGCCGGGTGACTTCGTTTCTTGCAAAAAGGAAGGGTCGCCGCTAGACGCGGACGTGCTTCGAAAGCACGCCCTCTACCCAATTCTGGACGGGCTGGGGATTCCGCGAAAAAAGGGCGCGTCGGGCTTTCATACATTCAGGCATTCCGCCGCGAGTACTGTTAACGGGCAGACGGGAAATCTGAAGCTGGCGCGAAAGTTCCTCGGGCATTCCACGATCAAGATGACTGCATACATCTCTATACGCACACTTCTCCCGAAGAAACCGCCAGTCTGGACCGTGCCTTTGCAGAAGAAGAAGAGACGGTCAAGCGTCACTTCGCATTAAGCGCGGCTCTATCACTCTCGGAGTCGTTTTGCTTGGACTATGTGCGGAGTGTAGCCAATCCCTTGTTCCTCAGCTTCAACGACGCATTTGTACCAATAAAATACCTTTTTGTGGGTTTCCTTAAGAATGATTCCAACACGCCTTTGTACCGATTTATTCCCGCACTTTTGACATTTGGACAGGGGCATCAAATCCTCCTTTTAGAACTCCGCTATTTCAGTCGTTTCCATCGTGTATTTTTTATGGTGCAAATCCCGGCAGGCGACCGCATTCGAACCGCAGGGGTACGGCTATACTGCTGACATTCCCGATCGGCCCTTCAGCTTCGACAATCGGCAGACGACACGCTGCAGGTTGCAATCCGGCATCCGCATCTGGTTCGCAAACTGGTGATCGCGTCCGGATTCTTCAGTCGCGATGGCACCGACCCCGCCTTCTGGAATGGCTTTGAACACTCGCAGCTTATAGCTTCATTGCCGAGGTCATGGCTCTCACATGACGGAAGGCAATCAAACGCAACGCTGGCACAAAGAATTTCGGCAGCTTGCCGGCTCAGGAGGAGAACCAATGCGAACACTTGCCCTGCTGACATGCCTTGTTGCGACAGCCGCGGTCGCGCTGGCGCAGGAGAAGCCGCTGACTTCGCGCAATAACAATAAAAAGGAGGCGACTGTGAAGCAGGACGAAACTATCCGCTCACAAAAGGAGCGTCAAGCTCGTGGCCCTGAATATGACCGCTTGGAAGTATTAATCGGAAAGTGGATCAACGTCGGCAAAACCGAACCGATGGGCGATGAGCCGTCGCTCGGTATTACGACCAGCGACATCTACGAATGGCTGCCGGGCAAGTATTGGATTCTGCACAGAGCGTACGGCTGGCTCGGCAACATCGACGTCGGCGGTGTTGAGATCATCGGCTATGACCGCGAAGCTGGCAAATACGTATCGTACTTCTATGACAGTCGCGGCAATTCTTCCGAACATGAAATCATTGTCGACGGTAACACCATGACCTGGAAGGGCAAGGTCACCGGCTGTACCGCCGTCTTTACCGAAAAAGGTAAAGTCCAGACCGCTCACCACGTCCGGCTCGATGAAAATGGCCGGTGGGTACCGTCGATGGAGGTGGTACTAACGAATGTAAATTAAAGCGTCGTTACGAGCCTCTACCGCAAAAGCTGACGAGCAAGAACAGATATTTCTTGCCAGTTTCGACGTAGATGAGATTCGCGCATTCAGGAATTCCGAATCATGGAGTATGAAATCCGCACCTAATCGGAATAAGGGAAGGTTTGCCGACCATACACCCAGGACATGCCTTGCAGGAACGGCACTTCCACGTACAGAGCGTCAAATATCCATATGGTTGGGTGAATCGACGCATTGACAGGCAGCGCGACTTGCTTGATGAGCCGAAATCAATTTACGAAGCGGGGTCGCCAGCGCGGCGGACAAGATTCACTACGATGAGATAGGGCAAGATGAATGGCACTGCGGGAACTGCCAGGACAAAAATTGGAAGGCCAAGATTGACCTGGCGGGGGAAGATGGGAGAGAGAGCAACCAGGGGAACTGCGACCAAACTTAGGGCTACAAATACTTGGCAGGTAATTCTCCCTACCCATCCGACACTTCGCAATGCCGCTGGGAACTTCGCTAGTAGTCGCCAAGGTTCCGAAGAAACGCCAAACAGTAGAATTACGATGCCTTAGCGAGCAACGGATACCCAAGTAAAGTAGAACAATGCCTTTCCGAGAATTGGTTATGATTTGTGACCGCCAGGTTGATTCTCGGACCTTGGACTTCAAGGTCGATCTACCCCTGGATTCGAACGCGCAGGAGATTGCTAATCTTTTTTTGTTGTTGCTGCGATCTGCTGATCCGTGTCTTCAAGCGTCTTGGGTATCTCTGCTGGTGCCTGCAGTTGTCCTGCGTTCATATTGCTCGATGAGGCCGGCGAGGCCGCGTGGGAAATTCCCTGCGCGGCAGCGTTATCGTCCAGATAGCGGTTCCAGTTCCTGCGGGCGGATTCCGGGGATTCGTTCGTCGAAACCTTGGTCCTACTTGACGCTGGCTTCGTCGGCTCCTTGGCCCGAATGTTGCGGGCCGAATCTTTTGCCTGCGCAGGGAAGACACTCCCGGCAACGATCGAGCCGAGCAAAAAAAATGAAAACACTTTATGTATGACTGGCCGCATATATTCCTCTCTATTGCGCGATTTCGTAAAACTGAAAGAGTGGGACAGCGGCTGCAAGCCGGGCTTGGTGCCGCACTTCGAAACTTCGATAATTAGGCACGGCTGAAAAAGTCTTTGTACTGACCCACCACCCTGCCAGGCCACTGTTTACTTCCCACAGGAACAATAGGATTCTGACCATGCACAGGCAATGGTTCTTTAGTACCAATTACTACGTTTGTACAACAAACTCGGTGTTCCAAAATTCAAGCGAAGGTGCCGATTAGCAGGGTGGCGCGCGGTCGGCTAAGACTGGAGACTTCGATCCCGGTTCCGTATAGCGATGTAGTACCTGTTGACATACCGCTCGATACTGCCAGAAGTGACCTGACCGGGGATTTTTGTACCAGCGGGAGTGAGAGAGAATTCA
>CAXMLS010000585.1:0-4764 GCA_964194235.1 uncultured bacterium
GCGTGCACGCCCGCATCGGTGCGCCCCGCGCCATGCAACGCCACGCGCTCCTGCGTCAGCTGCCCAAGCACGGAGGCAATTTCGCCCTGAATCGTCGGCTTGTTGGTCTGCACCTGCCATCCATGAAAATCGGTGCCGTCATACGCAATGGTCAGCTTTAAGTAGCGCATGAAGAGTCGTGGCCCAGACGATAATGTTTAGCGATAAATTTGTAGATGTAAATGTTCAGCGGACGGCTGACGTCTTGTCATTCGGGCTGCTGTCGTCATTCCCCGGCGAACGCACAAAGCGGCTGCCCGGCTTTACCGCGGTCCGGCCTTCTCGACACAAAGGACAATCCTCAGGCTCGTAGCTTGCAATGGAAAGTTGCAGCAGCGACTGCGATTCGACATCAAACTCGATCTCGCCGCCGCTGCGGTCGATTAGCGCGCCGGCACCTACCACGCGACCGCCCGCCTCTTCGACCACCCGAATCGTTTCCACGGTAGACCCGCCGGTGGTCCACACATCCTCGATGACCAGCACATGCTGGCCCGGGCGCAGTGCAAACCCGCGCCGCATGGCCATCGATCCGCCGGCATTGCGTTCCACAAATATCGCCGGAACTCCGCCGTCCCGCGGCAAATCACTGGCAGCTTTCGGTTCTGGAAGGGCCCGCGCCACTTCTTGTCCGATGATCAGCCCGCCAATCGCTGGCGACACTACGGCTTCTATTACCGAGTTGGAAAACAATCCAGCCAGTCCGTGGCCCAGCTTCTCCGCAAACCGCGGATACTGCAGCACCAGCGCACATTGTACGTACATTCCGCTGTGCAGCCCGCTGGACAATTCAAAGTGGCCATGGCGTATGGCTCCCGCCGTCTCAAACATTGTCAGCAATTCTTCGCGTTTCAGCATCGTCTTCGCTAACCGCAGGGCATCCGTAACCGTCGAAACGTCAGCAGCCTAGCTGCCGCTCACTGCGTTGTCAAGGATACGAGCCCCTGCTAGACTGCTTTTTCGCTCGAAATGGCCTCCCATGCATTTTAGGACCTCCTGTCGCGATTTCGTGAAACAAATACCGTGTCGCGAACGTTTTACAAGTGAAGCTCAGATCAATCCGTTCCGGCCCTGAAGGGGCACACTTCAAAGGGGTAAGAAATCACATGACATTGATTCGGCTGACCGCAACGCGGGTCCTCGGCGTAAGCACAAAGCTCGTGGAAAAGTGCGCCCGGCCGCTCGCCGCTGCGTTATTGGCATTCCTGGTTGCGCTCGGTCCATGCGGTCCGGCCTTCGCGCAAAATGCTGCGCCCGACCAGTCTCAGGCACCGACGCCCGGCAACGTTCCGCCCGCATCCCAGGCCGGCCCGGAAGCGGCTGCTGGTACGACTCCGCCGCAAGCGCCGCCAATTCCCGTTTCGCTGGGATTGTCGAAGCACAGTTTCGTGAATGGCCCACGGGTCTTCACTCTCATCGCTCCGTATAAACCGATTCATATTGATGAGCCGGATCTGATCAACTCGCCGCGCGTGGATCAACTCATTCACGATGGCAAGCTGGAGATTACTTTGCAGGACGCGGTGGAGCTGGCGCTGGAGAACAGCCTCGACATTGCCGTGCAGCGCTATAACCCGTGGATCGCGGACACCGATATTCTGCGCACCAAAGCCGGTGGACAGGGCCGCGGCGTGCAGGGCGCGGCTTTCGGCACCTCCACGGCTAACATCACGCCCAACAATCCATTCGTCTCCTACGATCCGATAATTACCGCCATCGCTGAGATCGACTCTCGCACCACCCCAGTCAACAATCCCTTCCTGGCGGGAACCGGAGTGGGGAGCGGCACACTGAGCGGGCTGCACTCCCACGCCGATATTTTCAACGTCGCCTACAATCAAAGCTTCTCGCCTGGAACCACCGTGAACATCGGTTGGAACAACAACCGTTCGTCTTCGGGTTCCAGCTTCAACTTTTTTAATCCCTCGGTACAATCTTCGCTGACCGCCGGCTTCAGCCAGCAACTCTTGAACGGCTTTGGAACCTACATAGGCCGGCGCAACATCATGATTGCCAAAAACAATCGCAAGATTGCCGACCTGGTGTTCACGCAACAAGCCATCACCACGGTTACAAATACCATCAACGCCTATTGGGAACTGGTTTACGCGCGTGAAAACGTTAAAGTGCGACAACAGGCCGTGGCCGTCTCCGACAAACTTTTCAACGACAATAAAAAACAACTGGAAATCGGCACCATGGCGCCGCTGGACGTGACCCGCGCGGAATCGGAAGTCGCCAGCGACCGCCAGAATCTGATCGTGGCGCAAACGACGCAATTGCAGGATGAACAGGTTTTGAAGAATGCCATGACCAAGAATCCCTTGGCCGCAAACCTATTGAATGTAGAAATTATTCCGACCGAGCTTCCCTCGCCCGCGGCGGCGATAGAAGGAGCCTCCTTCGAAGACGCTATCAAGGAAGCCTTCGTGAAGCGCCCGGATATTCAGGAGCAGGCTTATAATTTGACGAATTCCGGCATCGAGGTGCGCGTCACGAAAAGCGCATTGCTGCCCACGCTTACTTTGAACGCGCAATACGGCTCATCGGGTCTGGCGGGAAACTCGCCGATTACCGGCACTTCTGTCGTTACCGCCGGATTGCCCATCGTAGACTCCAATGGGAACCCGGTAACCATCACGGGCGCAGGCGGCGTACAGACTCCCATCTTTCAGCAGACTGGCAAGTCTCCGGTCCTCGGTACCTCACAACAAGGTTTCGGTACCGCACAGAATCAGGTTTTCACCAATCAATTCCCGGACTATTTCGCATCGCTCAACCTGTACCTGCCGCTGCGCAACCGCTCGGCGCAAGCGGACAGCGCGCGTGCCTTATTAACGCAACGCCAGCTGGAAACACAATTGCAGCAATTGAAAAACGCCGCGCTGCTCGACGTGCGCAACACCTACATCGCGTTGCAACAGGATCGCGCCCGCGTGGACGCGGCCATCAAAGCGCGCGAACTGCAAAAGCAAACCTTTGAAGCCGAGCAGAAAAAATACACTTTGGGCGCATCCACCGTGTACCAGGTTATTTTGACGCAGCGCGACTTCGTGACCGCGCAGGGCGTCGAACTCAGGGCATTAGCCGACCTGGTGGAGGCGAAGGCCAATTTCGAGCGCGCCGTCGGCCGCACGCTGGAAGTCAACCGCGTCACTATCGCCAATTCGCGGCTCGGCGAGGTGGAGCGCGATACGCTCATTCCCGGCACGCTTCATGGCGAGGTTGTGGGAACCGACAAAATTTTTAGCAACGCAACCGACAAATAAACGCGGGTCGTACGCTTCGGAATACCTTTTGACATGGAAATTCGACAGGTCTCTCGGCACACCTTCGATTGTCCGCTCTTATTTCGCCCTATTAGTCGTTTCTGTGCTCTGCCCGCTACCGTCCCTTGCCCGGCTCTCTCCTTTCGCATAGCATTAAACTTTGCATCGATGGGATAGAAGATTTAGGTTTTCGTTCGGGAGCTGGGACCAAATGCCTGAAAAATCGAAAGCCCAGACCGAAATCGCTCCATCGAAATCGAATCAGCCAATAGCCGAGCGCCGGCCCTCCGCCAAAGAGCGCGCCTGGGAAGAAAACACTCTCCGCCCCACGTTAGAAAAAAGTCCCGAACGCCGCACCCAATTCACTACTCTTTCCGACCACCCGATTCGCCGTTTATACACCGAAGCGGATTTGGCTGGCTGGAATCCCGACGAGCAATTGGGCTTGCCCGGCGAGCCTCCCTACACCCGCGGCATCCACTCCACGATGCATCGCGGCCGCCTGTGGACCATGCGCCAGTTCGCGGGTTTTGGCACCGCCGAAGACACCAACGCCCGTTTCCGTTATCTTCTCGCGCAAGGCCAGACAGGTCTCTCGACTGCGTTCGATCTCCCCACATTGATGGGCTACGACTCCGATCACGCGCTCTCCGAAGGCGAAGTCGGCAAATGCGGCGTGGCCGTCAGTTCCCTCGCGGACATGGAAGTTTTGTTCGACAAAATTCCGCTGGCGAACGTCACCACCTCCATGACCATCAACTCGCCCGCCGCCATCATCTGGGCGATGTATTTGGCGGTGGCCGAAAAGCAGGGCGCGGACTGGAAAAAACTTTCCGGCACTTTGCAGAACGATATCCTTAAGGAATACATCGCACAGAAGGAATACATTTATCCGCCCGAGCCGTCGATGCGCTTGGTGATTGACACCTTCGAATTCGGCGTAAAAAACACCCCGAAATTTAATCCCATCTCCATAAGCGGTTATCACATCAGAGAGGCCGGTTCCACAGCCATCCAGGAGTTAGCTTTCACCCTCCGCGATGGCCTTGAGTACGTGGAATGGGGCATGCGTCGCGGTATGGACGTGGACGAATTTGTCCCGCAACTCTCTTTCTTTTTCAACGCTCACAACGACTTCTTCGAAGAAATCGCCAAGTACCGCGCCGCTCGCCGCATCTGGCACAAAGCCATGGTGGATCGCTACAAATCGAAAAATCCCCGTTCATGGGCGCTGCGTTTTCACTCGCAGACGGCGGGCTGCTCCTTGACCGCGCAACAGCCGTACAACAACGTGGTGCGCACCGCGATTCAGGCTCTGGCGGCGGTTCTGGGCGGCACACAGTCGCTGCACACCAACTCACTCGATGAAGCCTGGGCACTCCCCACGGAATTCGCCGCCACGCTAGCTCTGCGTACCCAGCAGATCATCGCGCATGAAACCGGCGTGACCAATACC
>CAXMLS010000586.1:0-13860 GCA_964194235.1 uncultured bacterium
CGCGACGGCCTCAAGCCCGTGCAGCGCCGCATCCTCGTCGCCATGAACGATCTCGGACTCGCCTCCAACCGTGGCTACCGCAAATGTGCCAAAATCTGCGGCGACACTTCCGGCAACTATCATCCGCACGGTGAAGCCGTGATTTATCCCGCCCTTGTCCGCCTCGCGCAGGATTTCAACATGCGCTATCCGCTCATCGACGGCCAGGGAAATTTCGGCTCCGTCGACGGCGATCCTCCTGCGGCCATGCGGTACACCGAAGCGCGCCTCGCCAAAATTTCCGAAGACATTCTCGCCGACCTTGAGAAAGAAACCGTCGACTTCATTCCCAATTTCGATCAAACCCGCGAAGAGCCCGTCGTCCTTCCGTCGCGCATTCCCAATCTTCTCGTCAACGGTGCCAGCGGCATCGCCGTCGGCATGGCCACCAATATTCCGCCGCACAATCTGCGCGAAATTGTCGAAGCCGCGCTCCTCCTGATCGACAAGCCCGACACCCCGCTCAAGGAAGTTATGAAGATTGTTCCCGGCCCGGATTTTCCCACCGGCGCGTACATCGCCGGCCGCGAAGGAATAGAAGCCGCCTATCGCACCGGCCGCGGAAGCTTCATCATGCGCGCCAAAGCCGCCATCGAAGAAGCCTCCAAGGATCGCGAAAACATCGTCATCACCGAAATCCCCTACCAGGTCAATAAATCGCGCCTCATCGAGCGCATCGCCGAATTGGTCCAGAGCAAAAAACTCGAAGGCATTTCCGATGTGCGCGACGAGTCTTCCCGCGAAGGTATGCGCATCGTCATCGAATTGAAGCGCGGCGAAGAATCGCAGCTCATCCTCAATAATTTATTCAAGTTCACGCAGATGCAGGAATCTTTCGGCATGATTCTCCTGTCCATCGTTGCCGGCCAGCCGCGCGAACTGGGCTTGATTCCGATGATCAAGCTGTTCATCGATCATCGCGTCGAAGTCGTCCGCCGCCGCACCATCTTTGAGCTCCGCAAAGCCCGCGAACGCGAACATATTTTGGTTGGCTACCAGATCGCCCTCGACCATCTCGACGACGTCATCCGCATTATCCGCGGTTCCAGCAGCCGCGCTGACGCCCGCGAAAACTTGCTCAAATATTTTACCGAAGAAGACGTCACCATCACCGAAAACGGCAAGTCCCGCAAGCTCGCCGGCGTCAAGCTGGATGGCCGCAAGTACAAGCTCGGCTCCGTCGAAACAGAAGCCGCCGGCCGCTCCACCACCGGTCTCACTCCCATTCAGGTCGACGCCATTCTCGAGCTGCAACTCCACCGCCTCACGCAGCTCTCCGTTGACGAAATCCTCAAGGAACTGAAGTCCATCCGCGAACTCATCGCCGAGCTGGAAGAAATTCTCTCTAGCGATAAAAAGCTGAAGCAAGTCATCAGCGGCGAGCTCAAGGAAGTGCAAAAATCCTACGGCGATGATCGCCGCACGCAAATCGTTGACAAGGTCGACGAGATTAAGCTCGAGGACTTGATCGCCGACACCGACATGCTGATTACCGTCAGCCACGCCGGATACATCAAGCGCACCTCCACCGACACCTACCGCCACCAGTCTCGCGGCGGCAAGGGCCGCATCGGCGCGCGGACCAAGGAAGAAGATTTCGTCGAGCATCTGTTCATCGCCTCGGCGCACAGCTACATCTTGATCTTCACTTCCAAGGGACGCGTGTACTGGCTGAAGGTTTACGAATTGCCCGAAGCTGCCGCCGCCACTCGCGGCAAAGCTATTTCCAGCCTCGTCAAATTTCAGGAAGACGAAAAGCTCACCGCCCTTGTCGCCGCCCGCAATCTAGAAGAAGTCGGCCGCTACGTTTTCATGGCCACCAAGAGCGGCACCGTCAAAAAATCCGCGATTGTTGAGTTTTCCAATCCGCGCTCGACCGGCATTATCGCCATCAATCTCGACGGCAGCGATGAGCTGATCGGCGCAAAACTCACCGACGGCAAGCAGATGATTTTCCTCGCCAGCCATGAAGGCCAGGCCATTCTTTTCCGCGAAACCGAAGTGCGCCCCATGGGCCGCAATGCCGGCGGCGTCAACGGCATGGATCTCGACAAAGGTGATTACGTCGTCAGCATGGACGCCGTGCAGCCGGACTTCTCCATCATCGAAAAAGAGCACAAGCAAACCACGCAGAATCTCGAGGAGCTTGAGAACGAGCACATCAAGGATTCGCTGATGACCCTCATGCTCACGGTCGCCGAAAAGGGTTTCGGCAAGCGCACTCCGCTCGCCGAGTACCGCATCACTTCGCGCGGCGGAAAAGGCGTCGTCAACATGAAGACCACCGACCGCAACGGTTACGTGGTTTCCACCTTGCAGGTCACTGAAGAATCCGACGTGATGATCATCACTCACAACGGCAAAGTCATCCGCGTACACGCCAACGAAATTCGCGAAGCCGGCCGCTCCACGCAAGGCGTCCGCCTCCTGCGCCTCGACGCCGATGACTCCGTGGCCGCCGCCGCCGTCCTCCAGGAGGAATCGGAAGAAGAAAAGAAATAACCGCGGCTAGAGTTGGGGATTTTTTCTAACATCACAATTCACAAAAGCACGGAGGGTGCTCCAGGTTCGCAGTTGAATTACGAACCTGGGTCTTGGGTTTGATGTCTTGTCTTCTTCTAATCGCATAGTAACGCGGTTCACCAGCGCATAATTTTTCTTATCTTCTCCGCCTGGATTTTGCTAATGATTCACGACCGTTTCCAGTTTTGCTTCCCACGCAGCCCCTTGTAACATTCTCCGCATGAAAATCACGCGCCGCCTCTTCGCATCTCTCCTCATCGCCATAGCGCCGCTAATTTTATTCCCCGCCGCGCAAACACCCGCCAAAAATCCCCAAGCCTCCCAATACTTCGCCTTCATCGGTACCTACACCAGCAAAACCACCAGCAAAGGCATCTACTCATTTCGCTTCGACGCCACCACTGGCCAACTCACTCCCCTCGGCGTAGCCTCCGAAGCGCAAGATCCATCCTTTCTCACCATCGCGCCAAATCGAAATTATCTCTATGCCGTCAATGAACTCACCACCTTCAACGGCAAACCCACCGGCGCAGTAACCGCCTACAAAATAAATCGCCCAACCGCACAACTCACGCAACTAAACCAGGTACCCAGCGGCGGTCCTGGCCCCTGTTTCATTTCGATAGACAACACCGGCAACCACGCTCTCGTCGCCAACTATGACGGCGGTAGCGTCACCACTTTCCCGATCGCGCGCGACGGCAGCCTGCAACCCGCATCCTCTTTCATCCAGCACACCGGCTCCGGCCCCAACAAAGACCGCCAGGAAGCCCCGCACGCCCACTGGATCGCTACGTCGCCCGACAATCGCTTCGCGCTCGCCGTCGATCTCGGCCTCGACGAAGTTTTGATCTACCGCTTCGACGCCGCGACCGGCGCGCTCACTCCAGCCGCAATAGATTCAAGCGAACCGCGCGTCGCAAAACTAACTCCCGGCGCCGGCCCTCGTCACCTCGCATTCCATCCCAACGGAAAATTTGCCTACGTTCTCAGTGAAATAAAATCTTCGCTCACCGCCTACGGTTACGATCCCCAATCCGCCGCCCTCTCCCCGCTGCAGACTCTTTCCACTCTTCCCAAAGATTTCGCTGGCTCCAACGACACCGCCGAGGTGGTCGTCCATCCCTCCGGCAAATTTCTCTACGCCTCCAATCGCGGCCACGACAGCATCGCCCTTTTCGCCATCGATCCCGCAAAGGGAACTCTCACCCCCGCCGGCGATTTCTCCACCAGGGGCAAAACCCCCAGAAATTTTGCCATCGACCCCACCGGCAAATTTCTCCTCGCCGCCAATCAGGAATCTAACAACATCGTGGTCTTCCGCATCGACCTCGCCACCGGTGCCCTAACTCCCACCGGCCAGGTATCCGAAGTCCCCGCCCCCGTCGACATCGTCTTCGTTCCCTCCAAATAATTACTTGTGAGTCGCGCTGGAATCCCAAACCAGCTTGCCACCGACAAAAGTTTTCAGGACGTTCACATCGCGAATTTTTACCGGATCGATGGAAAAAATATCGTCGCTGAGCAGTACCACATCGGCCAGCTTCCCCACAGTGATAGAGCCTTTCAATTTGTCTTGAAATTCCGCGTAAGCCGAACCCATGGTATAGGCTTCGACAGTTTCAGGTAGGGTGAGCTTCTGCTCCGGAAACCAGCCGTCCGGATGTTTCCCGTCAAGCGTGGCGCGAGTGACGGCCGCGTAAATGGTAAGCATGGGATTCAGCGGCGCCACATTCCAGTCCGTGCCCAGCGCCAGGCGCACGCCATGATTCAGAAAAGTACGAAATGCATACGTGCGACTGGCGCGATCGTGTCCAATGCGCGCTTCGGCCCAGCGGCCGTCATCGATCGCGTGGTACGGCTGCATTGAAGCAATCACCTGGAGTTGATCGAAGCGATCAAAATCTTTCGCGGCCATGTGCTGCGCGTGCTCGATGCGGAAGCGCCGATCCGCAGGGCCGTGCGCTTTGGTAATTTTGGCGTACAGATCGAGAATCATGGAGATTCCCTGATCGCCGATCGCATGCGTGCAAATCTGGATGCCGGCGGCATCCGCGGTCATCATGTGATCGCGCATGCGTGACAACGGCTGCATCGCTTCCGACAGCAATCCGTGATTGCCCGCCTGACCTGCTTTCTGTTCCCCCTTCTGATCCATTTTTTGATCATCGAACGGCTCGAAAAAATACGCCGTGCGCGAACCCAGCGAGCCGTCTGCGTAACCCTTCACCGCGCCAATTCGCAGGTAAGCGCTGCCGAAACCGTGGCGCACGCCGATTTTTGCCTGGTCCTGCACAAAAGCAATCGGCGGCGCGGCATAAATGCGCGTCGTGAGTTCGCCGCGCCCCAGCAATTCGGAATACAGCGCGATGTCCGCGTAGTCGGGATTCATGTCCTGCACGCTAGTGACTCCTACGGAAGCAGCGAGGTTCAAGGCCCGCTGCGCGGCGTGCAATCGCTGCTCACGCGAAAGTGGCGGAATCGCCTTATCAAAGTAATTCATCGCCGCGTCCTTCAACGCGCCCGTGGGATTGCCCTGCGCATCGCGCACGATGGTGCCGCCCGGCACGTCGGGAGTGGACTTATCGATTCCCGCAAGGTGCATGGCCGCGGAATTAGCCAGAGCCATGTGGCCGTCATAGCGGCTCACAAAAACCGGAGTGTCCGGCGTGACCGCATCGATAGTTTTGTTCGTCGGCAAATCGGCGGGAGTCCATTTGGTCTCATCCCAATCGCCGCCGAGAATCCACTGGCCCTTGGGAATTTTGCGTGCGTGCTCAGCGATGCGGCGCGCAAATTCTTCGGAGCTGGTGGCGTCGTTCAACTGCACATTGTCGAGCTGCGATCCGCCGCTGATGAAATGCACGTGCGCATCGTTGAATCCAGGCAGGAGAAGTTTGCCGCCGGCATCCACCACGCTCGTCTGCGCACCGCGCCACGCATCCACGTCGGCATTCGAGCCGACCGCTACAATGCGTTCGCCGAGTACGGCTATTGCCTGCGCGGTGGGTATGGTTTTGTCCACCGTCCAAACTTTGGCGTTGGTGATAATCAGGTCGGCGGCAGGCTGGCGCTGCTTCTGGCTGAATGTGCCGGCGGCAAAAAATAACGCCACCAGGGACAGCAGCGCTACAGTCACCCCATGCAGGGCATTCCGTCTAATTCCCATAACAGATGTCTCCCGATTAAAAGGACGTTCGTAATCTCATGGCCGATTGCTAAGGCTTGAAGTCTGGTGATGCCGAGCGAGTGTAATCCTTCTCGTGTTGCGATTCACAGCGGCAATTGCCAACCGCGATTTGTTTTAAGAATTTTAGAACCGGGCCACCACTCCGCCGCTCCCCGCAACCATCACGATTTCAATCTTGACAAGGACGATGGGATTTTACAGAATGTTTGTCAAGGCGAACAAAAAGCGAAAACATATTGATCCCCTACTCCCATGCGCTCCCATCTCGCAGCTCTCCGCTCCCATGTCGAACTGTCCCTTTCTGGCCGTATTGCCGAGCCCTTCGGCTATCGCGATCGCAAAAGCGTTGAAACCGTTCTCACCGGTATCCCCGAAATTGATTCTTTAGCCGGCGGTTTGCCGCGCGGAGCATTAACGGAAATCTGCGGTCCGCCATGTTCCGGACGGACCACCGTGCTGCTTTCCGCTTTGGCTTCCCGAACCGCGGAAGCGGAAGTGTGCGCGCTGATCGATGCACGCGATTCTTTCGATCCGCGCAGCGCTGCAGCCGCCGGCGTGGAATTGCAGCAATTGCTGTGGGTGCGCTGCCGCACTCTCGATCAGTCTTTGCGTGCCGCGGATCTTTTGATCCAGGGCGGCGGATTCGGATTCATCGCTTTGGATCTGAGCGACATCGCGCCGGAAACGGTTCGACACGTTCCGCTGAATGCGTGGTTTCGTTTTCGGCGCGCCGTGGAAGATACCGCCACGGTACTTGTGGTGCTGGAGCAGGAGTCCAACGCCAAAACATGTGCTTCGCTGGTTTTGCAGATGAAAATGAAGACGGCGCGCTGGTCCATCACAAGCAAATACGCAGATAACCACGCAGAAAGCGACGCAGGGAAAACTGCGATGAAACTCACGGCAAAAATGGAAGGCCGCGAAATCTCATCGCATCCGCATGCATGTTTGCTCGATGGCTCCGAGATTCGCGCCGAGTTGCTGCATGCCCGCGTGCAGTCCAGCAACATGCCGCAAACGCGGAATCCCCCGGTTTCGATTGCGCGGCATTTGGCAAATCGTTCTCGGGATTTGACTCAGGATTCAGCCGGGGATTCTAGCAGCGATAACGCTGGAAGCTTTGCAGCGCAATCCGCATGGAACTATCTCCACGCGATGCCCGTCGAAGCCAAACTTAAATAATGGCGACGGTCGTACAGGGGAATTTGCCGATTTTATTTTCCATTTCGAGATCGATCCGCCATGTCCTACGCGTCCATTTATATTCCCGATTTCATTGTGCAGGCCATCGCCCGCGGCGAACCTACGCTTTGCGAGCGCGCTGTCGCGATTGTGGAAGGCACCCCGCCCTTGTGGGGCGTGGTGGCCGCGAACCCACGCGCGCTGCAAATGGGCATCGAATTGGGAATGGCGAAATCGCAAGCAGCGCAATTCTCCGCGGTGGAAATTCGTCATCGCGCGCTCGCACAGGAAAAAGTCGCGCATGAAGCTTTGCTGGACCTGGGCTGGTCCATATCTCCGCGCGTGGAAGATACCGCCCCAGACACCGTAGTTCTCGATCTCGCAGGACTGGGCTCTTTATTAGGCCCGGAAGAAAAAATCGCTCATGAGCTTTCCAAACGCGCCTGCAGTTTTGGTTTTACGGCACGTATCGCGGTAGCTTCCGAAATAGAAGTAACCATCCTGGCGTCGCGCGGTCTGCATGGCGTCACCATCATCCCTTCCGGGCAGGAAGCAAAAAGCCTGAGCACTTTGCCGGTGCACACGCTTCTTCCTTCTCTGGAAATCCTGGAAACGCTGGGGCGCTGGGGCGTAGAAACGTGTGGCGCCCTGGCCGCGCTGCCCGTGGTTCAGCTTTCCGAGCGTTTGGGACAAGCAGGCGTGCGCTTGCATGCGCTGGCACGCGGCGCCCGTAAGCGTTCGCTGGTGCTCGCAAAGCTTTCCGTTTATTTCCAGGAAGAAATGGAACTGGATGATGCCGTTGAAGAACTGGAATCGCTCAGTTTTTTATTGGGGCGTTTGCTTGATCAACTGTGCGAGCGGCTGGCGGCGCGTTCGCTGGCGGCGCGCGAGATTCGCATGGAATTCGATTTAGCGCGATCTTTTGACAAAGATCTGCAGCTGAACGCGCATCCCCAGCAGCAAAAACTTATTCCACGGAAATGCGAAAAGATTCTTACTCTCCCCGTGCCGATGCGGGATTCTAAACTGCTGCTGAAATTGGTACGTTTGCGCCTGCAGTCTGATCCTCCGCCGGCAGCCATCATAAAGATGCTGATTGCGGCCGAGCCGGACAGGCCGCGCACCGCGCAGGGCGGATTATTTCTGCCCGCTTCGCCGGAACCGGAAAAGCTGGAACTGACCATGGCGCGGCTGGCGAATCTGGTGGGCGACACCAATGTGGGCTCGCCGCAATTGCTGGATACGCATCGGCCGGATGGAATTCGCATGGGGCGTTTCCGGCTGATACAGGGAGCAGGCTGCAAACAGAGATCTCTTGCATCGCTGGATAAAACAAATAAACAAAATCCCCAAGAAATGGCCAAACTTGCAAATGGCTTGCGGCTTTTTCGTCCGGAAGTACCAACGCGCGTGGAGTTGCGCGATGGCCGTCCAGCGCGAGTATTTTTTCAGGGCCAGCGCGGCGAGGTGGTGGCCACTTCAGGACCGTGGCGCACTTCGGGCGATTGGTGGCAGGAAAAACCGTGGGACCACGACGAATGGGATGTCGAACTTCACTTTTCGTCCACTAATCGGCCTTCAGCTCCTGTGTTGTCGACGCATTTTCCCACGCACGAAAATAAGCGCGCCACAAATCCTGTCAGTCAAAACGGTTTGTATGTCCTCTATTACGATTCCCGGCAGCAAAGCTGGTTTCTGCAAGGCATATACGACTGATGTACATCGAATTGCACGCGCGTTCGGCCTTCAGTTTTTTGACCGGAGCCTCTTTGCCGGAAGAACTAGCGAGCGTGTGCGCCGAGCGCGAAATGCCGGCCATGGCCATGCTCGATCGCGACGGCGTATATGGCGCGCCGCGTTTCCATATGGCCGCCAAACAAAATAATGTTCGCGCGCTGATCGGCGCGGAAGTTACATCGGACGAAGGCTGGCGTTATCCGCTGCTCGTGGAGTCGCGCCAGGGATACCAGAACCTTTGCAGGCTGATCACCCGCATGAAATTGCGCGCGCGCAAAGGAGAAGGTCAGGTTTCGCCCGATGAATTTGCGGATAGCACCGCCGGATTGATTTGCCTGACCGGTGGAGAAGAAGGACCACTCGCCCACGCGCTGGCTTCGGGCGGAATGGAAAACGCGACGCGATGTATGCAGCAACTCTGCGAATTATTCGGGAATGAAAATGTATACGTCGAATTGCAGCGCCATCATCACCGAGCGGAAGAAGTGCGCAACCAGCGCGCGCTGGAGATCGCGCAAAACTTAAATTTATCGGTGCTGGCCACCAACGGCGTCTGTCACGCGCTACCGGAGCAGCGCGAATTGCTGGATGTATTCACCTGCGTTCGCCATCATCGCACACTGGCAACGGCCGGGCGTTTGCTGGCGCGCAATGCCGAACGCCATCTGAAATCTCCCGCGGAAATGGAAAAACTTTTCACGGATATCCCTGAAGCTCTGGCCAATACACAACTGCTCGCCTCACGACTGCAATTTACATTGAGCGATCTGGGCTACCAGTTTCCGGTATATCCCGTGCCCGGCGGGCAATCGCAAATGCAATTCCTGCGCGAGCGAACGCAGGAAGGCATGCTGCTCCGCTACGGCGCGGATAACGAACGCGCGCGGCGGCAGATCGAACACGAGCTGGCCATCATTGAAAAGCTCGACCTGTATGGCTATTTCCTGATTGTCTGGGACATCGTACGTTTTTGCGGCCAGCAAAATATTCTGGTGCAGGGACGCGGCTCGGCCGCCAATAGCGCGGTTTGTTATGCACTGGGCATTACCGCTGTCGATCCCGTGGGCATGGACCTGCTGTTCGAACGATTTCTATCCGAAGAACGCGGGGAATGGCCGGACATCGATCTCGATCTGCCAAGCGGCGATCAACGCGAGCGCGCGATCCAGTACGTATACGAGCGCTACGGAAAACTCGGCGCGGCCATGACCGCCAACGTCATCACCTATCGTGGCCGGTCCGCCGCTCGCGAAATTGGTAAAGCATTTTCTTTCGATCCCGAAGTGCTGGCTCGCCTGACCGCGCTGGTGGGTGCGTGGGAATACAAGGATGCTAACGACACCCTGGAGCGGCAATTTCGCGACGCCGGTCTGGACTTGCAGCATCCACAGATTCGCAAATTCATGGAATTATGCCTGCGGTTTCAGGATTTGCCGCGCCATCTGGGCCAGCATTCCGGTGGCATGGTGGTTTGCCAGGGGCAATTGGATTCCGTGGTACCGCTGGAGCCCGCGACCATGCCCGGGCGCGTGGTGGTGCAATGGGATAAAGACGATTGCGCCGACATGGGAATTGTAAAAGTCGATCTGCTCGGCCTGGGCATGATGGCGGTGCTGGAAGATTCGCTGAAAGTTATTCGCGACGATTGCGGCGAAGAGGTGGACCTCAGCCATTTGCCCGCCAACGATCCGCTGGTTTATAAAACTTTGCAAAAAGCGGATACCGTCGGCATGTTTCAGATTGAAAGCCGCGCGCAGATGGCTTGCCTGCCGCGCCTGCACCCGACGTGTTTTTACGACATTGTTGTGCAGGTGGCGATTATTCGCCCGGGCCCGATCGTGGGTCAAATGGTGAATCCTTATTTAAAGCGCCGTCAGGGACGCGAGCCTGTGGATTGCCTGCATCCATCGCTGGAGCCGGTGCTGGCGCGCACCTTAGGCGTGCCGCTATTCCAGGAGCAATTGCTGCGCATCGCCATGATCGCGGCGGGATTTTCCGGCGGCGAAGCGGAAGAGCTGCGACGCGCATTCGGATTCAAGCGTTCCGAAAAACGCATGCGAGACGTGGAGCACAAGCTCCGCCGGGGAATGGACAAAAATGGAATCAGCGGCGCGACGCAGGAAATTATCGTGCGCTCCATCACCTCGTTCGCCTTGTATGGATTTCCCGAATCGCATGCCGCCAGTTTTGCGCTGCTGGCCTACGCCAGCGCGTATTTGAAGTGCCATTACCTCGCCGCATTCACTGCGGCCATGCTGAACAATCAGCCCATGGGTTTTTATCAACCCCCCACGCTGGTCACCGATGCGCAACGGCACGGTTTGCGCATACGCCCGATTGACCTCGCGTGTTCGGATTGGCTCTGCACATTGGAAAAAATCGATGGCCGCTTCGCCGTGCGGCTGGGTTTGCGCTACGTAAAAGGTTTGCGTGCGGATATTGCCGCGGAAATTGTCAAAGAACGGAGCTTTCGCGCGTTTACTTCGGTGGACGATCTCAAACGGCGCGTGCCGAGAATTCAAAAAGGCGAATTGGCCGTGCTCGCGGAAGTAGGAGCGTTGAATCGGCTCGGAAATCCGCATGGCGATCCATGCACATTTCATCGCCGCAGCGCTTTGTGGCAGATAGAAAGAACGGCGCGGCCGGCAGGCGAATTGTATGACGCTTGCGAAAATTCAGAAGAGGTCGAGCGTTCCCAATCAGCGCCCGGCGATTTGGCTACTGGCAATTTCACCACTGCGTTAAGTTCGCAGCTGGCGCCTATGACCGCGGAAGAAAGACTGGTCGCGGACTATCGCGGCACGGGAATGACCGTAGGCCCCCATCCCATGGCGTATCATCGCGCGGAGCTGAAAAAACAGGGCATTCGTTGCGCGGCGGAGCTGGCAAATTTACCGGACGGCATGCACGTGCGCATCGCCGGAGGAGTAATCGCTCGCCAGCGCCCCGGCACCGCGAAAGGATTTGTATTTTTAAGCCTGGAAGATGAAACGGGAATCGCCAATGCGATCATTACTCCGCAACTTTTTGAGCAATGCCATGTGGTGGTGGTGCATCAGCAATTTCTGATGATCGAAGGACAATTGCAGAATCAGGATAATGTCGTGGCGGTGAGAACTCAGCGCATCCAGCCGCTGACCATTACCCGCGCAGAAACTACGTCGCACGATTTCCACTGAGATTCATCACGTCACGTGAAACGCGGGCATTTGCGAATTACCGGATAAAAAACAAATATTAGCGGAACCGTGTTGGCGAAACCGATCATCTAAGAACGCGGTGAAGAAAAAACTCCCTAGCGCACGTACCACCACAAGCAAGCGCCCATCCACTGGCCCGCGCCAGGCCGCAAAGGGCAGTGAGGCCATTCCCACGGGTGTCAATGCCACCACCATGAACGTCGAAGGCGGGCCGGTCAGCCTCAGCAATCTGGACAAAGTTTTCTGGCCCAAGTTGGGTCTTACCAAGCGAGACCTGCTGCAATATTACCTGGACGTTGCCCCCTGGCTTCTTCCACATCTTAAAAATCGCGCCATGGTCATGAAGCGCTACCCCAACGGCATCGCGGGCGAATTTTTCTTTATGAAGCGCGCGCCCTCGCCGCGGCCCGAATCAATTCCAATCTGTTCCATAGAGCATGGTTCAGGAAACGTGATCGGTTTCCCGGTGATCCAGCATGTGGCGTCGCTGCTTTGGGTAGTAAACCTCGGATGCATCGACCTGAATCCGTGGTATGCGCGCTGCGATGACGTGGACCGCCCGGATTATCTGCATTTCGATCTCGATCGGGTGGTCGGTGCTACGTTCGAACGTGTTTTGGAAACTGCGCTGATCGTCCGAGACGCGCTGGCGTCGATCAAAATTAAGAGCTACGCAAAAACAACCGGGTCGCGCGGCATTCACGTGTACGTTCCCATCGTGCGCGGGCCAATGCAAAAGCAGGTGTGGGCCTTTGCCAAAGCATTTTCCAAAGAGCTGGAAGCGCGCCATCCCAAAATTGTTACCGCCGAATACCGTGTGGCCAAGCGCCCGCGAGGCCGCGTGCTGGCCGATTACAATCAGAACGCGTGGAACAGGACGCTGGCTTCGGTTTATTCCGTGCGACCGAAACCGGAAGCGACCGTGTCCGCGCCGGTCACCTGGGAAGAAGTGGAACGAGGCGTGCGTATCGAAGACTTCACGATGAAAAATGTTCCCGCGCGGCTCAAGAAAATTGGGGATCTCTGGAAGCCGTTGCTGGCGGAAGGTGGCCGCGTGGACTTGAAGCCCTTTTTATGACGCTGCCGCTCAACAAAACATACAGCCCCATGGAGGCGTTGCCGGCTTCGGAGTTGCCCACCGGGCAGGAGTGGCAATACGAACCGAAGTGGGACGGCTTCCGTTGCCTGGCTTTTCGCGACGGCGATCGCGTCGATCTGCAATCCAAATCAGGCAAGCCGCTGACGCGCTATTTTCCTGAGCTCGCAGCCGCGTTACTGGCGATCAAGCCGAAAAAGTTTGTTCTCGATGGGGAAATTGTTATCCCCGTCGACGGCCATCTATCATTCGATGAATTGTTAATGCGCATTCATCCCGCCGCCAGCCGCGTTTTGAAATTGAGCCAGGCGAATCCGTGTGTATTCATTGTTTTCGATTTGCTCGTGGATGAAAAAAGCAAATCGCTGGTCAAACTCCCACTGGAAAATCGGCGTACGCAATTGGAACGGTTGGCCAAGGGTTACTTCAACGAAAATTCCTCCATCCAGCTTTCTCCCATTACGAAAGACGTGGCGGTAGCGCGGAAATGGTTTCACATGGGCGTTGGCCTCGACGGAATTGTGGCCAAGCGCAAAGACCTCTCATATCAAACCGGCGAGCGCACGGGCATGCAGAAAATCAAGAAGCAGCGCACCGCGGATTGTGTCGTGGGCGGATTCCGGTATCTGGAGAAGAAGCGACTGGTTGGCTCTCTGCTGTTGGGTCTTTATAACAACGACGGATTACTGGACCATGTGGGCTTCAGCTCGTCAATTCAAGCGGACGAGCGTTTGGCGTTGACGAAAAAACTGGAGAAAATCATCAAGCCGCCTGGTTTCACCGGAAAAGCCCCGGGGGGTGTCAGCCGCTGGAGCACCAAGCATTCCATGGAATGGCAGCCACTGGATCCGAAGCTCGTTGTGGAAGTGCAGTTCGATCATTTCACCGGCGGG
>CAXMLS010000587.1:0-10562 GCA_964194235.1 uncultured bacterium
GATGTGTATAAGAGACAGCTTTTACTCCGTACTTTGGCCGCAAGGTAATCGAAGCGAGCGGCGTTACTTCCTGGTCCGGTATAAGCCTCAAACGAAACTGTTGCGCAATCGTGGCGAGAACCAACGCAGCTTCCATCAGCGCAAAGGTATTGCCGATGCATTGACGCGGGCCGCCCCCAAACGGAAAATACGCGAAGCGCGGCAGACGCTTCTGCAAATCTCCGTCCCAGCGTTCGGGACGATATTCATTCGGCGCGTCATACCATCGCGGATCACGGTGCACCACCCATTGCGCGATGGCCACGCCGGTGCCTTTGGGAACAGGAAACCCGGCAATTTCGTGCTCTTCGATGGCCAACCGCGCCATTCCCCACGCGGGCGGATAGAGTCGCAGCGATTCTGTCAAAATGTGTTCTGTGTATCGGAGCTTCGGCAGATCATCCAAGGTGGGGGCGCGGCCCGTCAGAAGGGAGTCGAGCTCTTGATGCAATTTGGACTCTACGTCGGGATGATTTGCGAGCAGCCACCACGTCCACGCCAATAAATTAGCGGTGGTTTCGTACCCTGCCAGAAACAGCGTAAGGGTTTCGTCGCGCAATTGCAGATCATTCATCCGCGAGCCATCCTCGTCTTGCGCGGCAAGCAGTATGGAGAGCAGATCGCCCGCGTCTCTGCGGGACGCACGGCGTTCGGCAATAATGCGATAGACAATTTTATTCAAACGGCGAATGGCGAACGTGGTCTGAAGATTGCGCGGTGTTGGCAGCCACTTCGGCGTGAAGATTAGCCTCCGAAAATCGGCGCTGAAATCGAGAAGCAGCGTAATGGCTTTTCCCACTTCTCTTGCATCGGCGGTGACATCCGCATCGAAAAGTGTTTTGCCAACGATTTGTAAGGTGAGTTGCATCATTTCCTGGTGCGCATCCCGCTGCTCGCCGTCTTTCCACTGTTCGATCAATCCTTCAGTGTATTGCACCATCACGTCGGCGTAAGTAGCGATGCGCGCGCGGTGAAATGCCGGTTGGGCCAGCCGGCGCTGCCGCAGCCAAAAATCGCCTTCACTGGTGAGCAGTCCGTTACCGAAGAGACGCTTGTTAGCCTGCAGCACGCGGCCTTTCACAAATTTCTTGGCGTTATTCACCAGAATGTCTTCGATGTGGTCCGGGTGGGAGATCAAATAGGTTCGGTAATGGAGAAACCGCAAACCAACGATATCGCCATATTTCTGAGCAGCGCCAGCGAGGAAGTTTAGAGGGTCGCGTCGAAACGGGCTGAACACGCCGTCGAGAGCGCCCGATTCCGGACCAGGAGGAAATTTCAGGGGAACCGCGCGACTCATCTTCAAATGCTAATTGCAATGACCGGTTGCGTCAACGCAGCGCGATTGCACGGTACGCTAAGAAGTTTTCGCGCGAACCGCGCGTATTCGAAATCCACGATGGAGAGTGTTGGCGGTCACACTTGAAAATCCCACAGCGTTCAATCGCGCGGTCGCGGTTATCGGCGGGACCGGCACAAAGGTACTTTTAATATGCGCCACACGCGTTAACCACCCGTTCGGAATTTCAAATGCCAGAAAAACGCCACCTGGTTTTAAGACTCGATAAATTTCCGCAAAGGCTCGATCCTGCAATTCCGCCGAACGCAGATGATGAAGTACCAGAATCGCGACAGCGCTGGTGAATGTATGCGTTTGAAATGGGAGGACTGATGCATCGCCTTGGACCACGTGTGGTCCAGCGCCATTCGCGTAAAGCGCCACCGCAAATTTGTGGCTGTATTCGAGACTGGTTACGCGGGCCGCGCGTCGCGCGAGCTCAGCAGTCGCGGCGCCAGGACCGGCGCCGACTTCCAGCACGTGTTCACCGAGATTTGTGCCTTCCAGAAACCAAGGCAACAGATGGCGATGCGTAACATGCCGCCATAATGGCGACGCGCAAAACCAATTTTCAAAGCGATTCATCGCTTGAATAGTACAGCTTTATGGCAGCAGGCCGTAGGTGCGGTGCAGCGTAGAAGCAAAATGTCGGACGCTGGTTGCAAACAGATGCGGACGATCAACCGTTCAGCGACTTCATCATTAGTTCGGGATAGCGCGGTCCCGCCGCCGCTCCCTGCGGCGCTACTTCGTCGATGCACCTTAAATCACTCGCACTTAACCGGACATCCAACGCTTTTACATTTTCCTCAAGATACTTTCTACGTTTTGTACCGGGAATAGGAATGATGTCTTCGCCTTGCGCCAGTAGCCATGCCAGGGAGAGCTGCCCGGCCGTGCATTTTTTCTCTGCGGCGATGCTTTCCACCCTCTTCACCAGTTCCAGGTTCCGCGCAAAATTTTCGCCCTGGAAACGCGGCGAGTTGCGGCGATAGTCATCTGCTGGCAAGTCCTCGAAACGCTTGAATTGTCCGGTTAGAAATCCGCGACCGAGCGGACTGTACGCGACCAGCGCGATGCCAAGTTCGCGAGTAGTCTGCAAAACTTCGTCCTCCGGATCGCGGCTCCACAAGGAATATTCCGATTGGAGCGCAGCGATTGGATGAACCTTATGGGCGCGCCGAATCGTCGCAGCCGAAGCTTCCGACAAACCCAGATGCCGCACCTTACCCGCTTTTACGAGTTCGGCCATCGCGCCAACCGTCTCTTCGATGGGCACATCGCGATCGACGCGGTGCTGATAATACAAATCGATGTGGGCAACACCCAGGCGCTTGAGACTGCCGTCGCAAGCAGTCTTCAAGTATTCGGGCTTCCCGTTGATAGAGCGCATGTGAGGATCGTTCGAGCGGACAATACCGAATTTAGTCGCCAGAAACACCTTGTCGCGCTGTTCGCGAATCGCTTTGCCGACCAGTTGTTCGTTAGCCCCGGCGCCATACATATCGGCGGTGTCCAGAAAAGTGACGCCCATCTCTAACGCCCGATGTATCGTGACGATGGATTCGTTATCGTCACGGCCGCTGTAAAATTCGGACATGCCCATGCAACCGAGACCTATTGTTGAAACCTTTGGGCCATTTTTTCCTAATTGGCGGAGCTTCATCGATTCACCTTTGCGTGGTCCGGGTTAGGTTACGTGCAGCTTGGCGGGCCAACCGATAGTTATCACAACATTGCGGCGCGCACAGTGAAACGATTTGTCAGCGCCCTGAAATTTTGATGAACCGCGCAACCATATCGGTGCATCTTCCGGCGAATTTAGTGCCGTCCGCTACAATTGAACCTTCACCATGGCTCTTAACCTCAGACCAAACTCTGCACCTTCTGAACCCACCACGCAGAAGCAATTGGCGGAGAGCTCCGACACGGCGCACGTGTTGTGGAAAATTCTTACGCGTTTCGATTCCACAAAATTAACTCCCTATCAGGCGTTTCGGAATGCCGCCGGCGTAGTGCTTCCACTCATTGGCGGTTACGCGCTGGGCATGCCTCGCGGAGGATTGGCAATCGCCAGCGGTGCGTTGAACGTTTCCTATTCCGATGGCAGCGATTCCTATGCAGTGCGCGCGAAACGCATGCTCTCGTCTACGGTTCTTTGCGCCGTAGCAGTTTTTGCGGGTGCCATCGCCGGCAAGCATCAGGTCGCCGCCATATCGCTGGCAACGACATGGGCATTCATCGCGGGAATGATGGCTGCGATTGGCGGCGCTGCGCCAGACCTGGGCGTGATCAGCCTGGTCACCTTGCTGATTTACGCGGCTCAGCCCTTGACGCCGCACGAAGCTGCTATCTCCGGGATTCTTGCGCTCGCCGGGGGATTATTGCAGACCTTTCTGTCCGTGGCACTTTGGCCGGTACATCGTTACGACCCGGAACGGCGCGTACTCGGAAGTTTTTATCTGGAGCTTGCCTACAGCGCTGCCGTAACACTGAACGCGGCTGCCGCGCCGCTGGCAAGCAGTCATAGCGAACAAGCCCAGGAATCTTTGTCGGGACTGGGCCGCGATTCGAGCGCGGAGAGCATGCGTTACCGCGCGCTGCTGAATCAGGGCGAACGCATTCGATTAAGCCTGCTGATGCTTCTACGATTGCGACTGCGAATGGAGCGAGAGAGCGGCGCCTACTCCGGCATCGAGATTCTCAGCGCATACCTCGTACTGGCGGCGCGCATTCTTCGGCGGATCAGCAATTTTCTTCTCGATATTTCCAGCGCTGATGAGCAGCCACAGATTGGTCAGCTTGACGAACTGACCAGGCGATTGCGCGAACAAGCAGCAGCGACATCGACTTCATTTCTCGGCGCCGTCGCAAAGCACGCGGTATTTCAAATGGACGCGCTTAGCGGGCAATTACGCGCGGCCTTCGATCTAGCCACAAATAACGCACAAGTCGATGCGCCGGGTTTTCGCAACAGTCTGCACCGCGGCCATTGCCTGAAGTCGTTGGTGGCTGGATAGAAACTCTGCGCGGAAACCTCAACTTGCAATCATCCGCGTACCGCCACGCGATTCGTCTCGCCGTGCTCATCGCGTTGGGCGACATTCTCGGCCGCATGGTTTCCTGGCGACGGACTTACTGGCTGCCCATGACGATTGTGCTGGTGTTAAAGCCGGAATTCGCCGCGACTTTCAGCCGCGGACTTTTGCGCATCGCAGGAACGGTGCTTGGCCTGTTGCTGGCCACGGGCCTTTTCCATGTGATTCATCCTGGAATCGTGCCTCAGCTGGTTCTTATTTTTATGTTCGTCTATTTGCTGCGATGGCTCGGTCCGGCAAATTACGGAATCTTCGCGATTGTGGTCAGCGGGGTGATTGTGTTGTTGCTGGCAATCGCTGGTGTTGCCCCGAAAGATGTGATCTGGGCGCGTGGGATTAACACTGCTGCGGGTGGCGCGCTTGCACTGATGGCTTACCGGCTCTGGCCTACCTGGGAACGCACCCGCGTTTCAGAAAGAATTGCGCAAATGCTGGACGGATATCGCAAATACTTACACGCCCTGCTGCAGCCTGATCTGGAAAATGAATCATCCGCGGCGCGCGAGCTGGAGCGCTTGCGGCGCGACGCCCGGTTGGCGCGATCGAATCTCGAAGCCTCCATTGACCGGTTAAGCTCGGAACCCGGAACGACTGGCGAACAGATGAATAGTCTGCACGCTATGCTGGCGAGTTCCCACCGATTCATTCATGCAGTGATGGCCGTCGACGCGCTTGTTGCGCAAAATTCCGCACTGCCCAATTCCGAGCCGCTGAAACAATTTGCTTCCAACGTGGAAAAAACGCTGGTACACCTTGCCTCCGCGCTGAGCGGCGCACACGTGTTACCCCATGATTTTCCCGATCTTCGCGAAGAGCACCGGCTGTTGGTGGACGCGGTAACGCATGGCCAGAACGCCAGCAGTGCGCGTTTCGATGCGATCAACATCGAAGCGGATCGCATCACAAACAGCGTCAATACGCTGGCCGAGCAAATTCGGGAATGGACACACTCAGCGGAGTTTAAAGAATTTCGCCAACCGAATTGAGTTCATTGGCGGAAACCCGAGTCCCCATTGGACACTTTACGCGGTGCGAATTGGATCTGCGCTTTCAAGGAAAGACCAAATGCACAAAACACGGCGGGATTTTGTCGCGACTTCAATGGGCATAGTTTCATTGATCGCCTTCGGTCCCCTGGAAACCTGGGGGCAGTCAAGGCGCAAGTCATTGCCCGATCCTCCACTGCCGGGCGACCCACAACAGCGGGACAAGCTTGCTGGCCCAGATAATCCCAAGGACCGGCAGCACACGATGCTAGTGCGCCGCGAACAGCAGTTCCGCGCTGGAATAGAAAAACTCTACCAACTAACAAATGAATTACGTGAAGAGGTGAAGACGACGTCGACGACGAACGTCTTGTCCGTGAGGATGTATAAACGCCTTCAGGAAATTGAAAAACTGGCCAGACAACTGGAAGCTACGGCAAAAGGTTAGCGCAGCTCTCGCTTGATAGAAATTAATTTTCGCCGCTCTTGTTCGAAGGATCATCCGGGATAGCAAACTGGTGCGGCACTTTGCCATTGTGGCCGTTCTCTTTGGTTTCCTTCGCGCCGTCTTTGACCAGACCTTCCAATGTGCTTTGTGAATGTTCGTCCACCGCGCTGACGGCCGCAACCAGGCACGAATAAAGAAACGCTTTGATGCCGGTTCGAAACTGCTCGGCCGATTGCTCGGCAGCTCGCGTCACATCGGTTTCGAGGGAGCGGCGCCGAATCTCACATGCCGCTCGGCTTTCGGCATCGATCGCAGCCAAAACCGACTCGGTGCGCTGAGCGGCTTCTGAGATGGTCATACCCACATGTGCTTCCAGTTGCCGGCGGAATTCGTCCACCGCATCAGACGCGGCCGTATGCAGCAAGGCTCTCGCCTCTGCTGCGCGCGCCTCCAGTTGCGCGGAGGCTTCGCGTGCCACCATCTGCTTGTCTTCCATCAGCCGCACAAGGTGACGATCGGAAACGCGCGTTGCGGCGGTTTCGAATTCCTGGGTCGCGCGCCTTACGCACTCGTCCATACGGGCTTGCATTCTATTATCGAAAATCGCAGGTTCTATCGACTGAGTTCCCTTTTCGGGTGACGTTGGAGATCCGGCCAACTCCTGGCGCGTGCTGGCAACCAGTTTCTCAAGCCGCTCGGAAACTTCCTCCATATGGCGGCGTTGCGCGGACTGTTGTTCTTCCCATTGCGACCGAACTTCCGCCAGTCGGCTTTCCAATCGATTGAGGATGGTCTCTTCAGAGGAGCGGATGATCGGTTCAAAACCCTGCACAGATGCTTCCGCGGCCTGACGCGCGTTGGCTCGATGCACGTCGTCAATCTTGCACAGCGCGTCGCGGACGGCCTCGTCAAGCTTGCTCGCAATGGCTGTTTGCATGGCTTGTTCAGCTGCTTGTGTAAGCTTGGGGCGCACGGACAAAATTAATTGATCGGAAGTGATTACAAAACGTTCGGCCTTGGAGGAGGTTCCCGGCTTTCCGTTCTCGGATTCCCGATTCAACGCCGGAACCGGTTGTGGACCGGACATGTTAGCTGTGGATTGCGACGATCCGCCCGGTTCTCGCGGCAACGCACCGCCGCTGGCTAGATGCGTAGTCGAAAGATCTCCATTGCTGGCTCCTAGCCAGTCGGAGGGAGGCGCAGACACACCCCACACGTTGGCAGGAGATTCCAGCTCAACGCCGATCTCGAACAGCTCTCGTGGCGTACCGGGAGTATGCACCGAGCGCACTTGCGCCCGCATTAGCGGCGAACGAGGTTGCCCATCGGGCTGCACAACCTGCAAGCCGACCCATGAGCCTATGGGGTACTCATGGCGCGAAGGATATCGGCAGCCATGAAGATTGACGCTCACGGAAGCGGTCTTTTCCTGAAAAGGTTGGCCTAAGCCGTTCTTGCCAAGGATGATGAGAGTGACAGGATGATCCAGACGAGTGCTGCGACGGCCGTCGATGCCGGAATAATGGGCGCTGGTGGCAGAACTCACAACTACCTCCAATAGGTTTTTAAAGCGGGGGTGAAAGAATACACCTTTCGGGCTGGCAGCGCAAAAGAAAATAGGGCGATACGCCAATGCAGGGACGACTGATTCAGAACGCTTTCAGTACCTCGAAAGCGGGTCGCACAGCCGTCCGCAGCTTATGTTGTTCAGCCCAAACGTCGAAACTCGGGCTGTTGCCTACTGGGTAGGCGGAGTGGTCTTTGCAGACTGAGCACCGTCGGCGCTGAAGAGGGTTACCTCAACGCGGCGGTTCTTCTCCCTGGCGGCGCGGTCCTTGCCCTCATCGACCGGCTTGTCGTTGCCCAGGCCCACGATCTGAATGCGATAGACCGGTACGCTATGCTGGGCAACCAAGTAGGCCTGCACTGCCTCGGCACGACGACGGCTCAGGTCCAGATTGTGTTCAGCGGAACCGGTCTTGTCGGTGAAACCTTGGATCGCTACGAAGTAGCGCTTCAGGCTGCCTACTTGTCCGGTGGCCAGTTGATCCAATTGCTGTCGGCCTTCATCAGTCAGTTTCGCGGAATCGAACTTAAACAGCACGGTTACAGTACCCGCTGTTTTGTAGTCGTCGATATTCGCGATTTTCTCGTTCAACTCGTTGTGCAGATCCGCACGCACCTGATCGGATTTCTTTGACGCCGCGTCGGCACGTCCAATCGCATCTGTGGCGCGAGCATCGGCAGAGCTGGCTTTCTCATCCGCCGCACTGATCTTTGGCTCGTCGCCTTCAAGCTGCCGCTGGGTGTTTTTCTGATTCTTGTCGACTTCACTAAGTTTCGAATTCACAGGATCGACCTGGCCGGCGACGTATTTCTTCGTGGCGCAGCCCCCCAGCAAGAGCACGCTGGCGAAAATGGTAATTTCAATATGCCGCTTCATTGATTCTCCTTATTGCAAGATTGAGCTGGTTGCTGCTGGGCCTAAAAAGCGACCGCCGTTGGCTGGGAGCGCGGGCTGGAATTGCACATGGCCGCTCGACCACCGACATCTTACTGGAAACCGGCTGAACTTGCCAGAGAGGTAAGAAAAAATCCCGCCCTCTGGCCGGGAGACAACGCCCCACGGGTTTCGATTCATCCATTTGCGTTACGTCGTAACGAATATTTACGCAAATCATTTGGATGTAATGTGGTCACGAATTCTCTGGTAAGACGATTCGGAAAGAATTCCTTTGACCACCACATCATGCCGGTCGCGATACGGACGCCCATCTATGATCCTGCGCGCATCGCGATGACTTAGGCCCGGTAGCGTCGCAAGTTCACTTTCGCTCGCGGCGTTTACGTTGATCAGGCCGTGGTCGCGTGTCCAGCCCTCCCTGACCCCTTCCGCCGCCGCTTGAGCTTCATCAGCCGCCGCAGCTGCGGCTTTACCGATTTTTCTTCCCGCGTCTTCTAGAGCCGGCTTTGCGCGTTCGGTCGCTCGCGCGACCTCATCGCGAGTTTTTTCTTCACGCGTTCGCTGGTCATCCGTACGGCTCCAGGTACAGCCGGTCGCGAATAAGGCCGAACTGAAACAAAAAATACAGCTGAGTAACAGTTGATGATTTCGCATGAAACGCTCCTTACACGGAATCGCGGAGTTATTGCCGTATCCACGGCGGCAAAAATCCCACCCATTATTTTGATGCAGATCGGAGAGCAACGAGTGCGCAGCGTGCTTCGCAACCTACCAGGGCGCCCATCAGCGCACCCTCGGGGATGTCCGTCGTCGGCTTCACTCGCTGGTCATGATAAACAGCGGCTTCATTTCGAAGCTCGCATAATGCGGCCGCAGGCGCTTGGTGTTGTAGTGTTCCTTCACGTTCACCACTTTTTTCGTCGCAATGATGGTCTCGATCGGCACATTATCGTAGCGGCCGCTTTTTAGAACAACCAGCCGGCCATGTTTTTTTGCCAGCAACAAGTCGAGCGCCAGATTGCCGTACGCCATCGGCACAATCGAATCGATGGCATCGGGATCGCCACAACGCACGAGGTAGCCGAGTTTTTGATTGATTACGTCCACGGTTTTTCCATTGTTATATTTCGGCGAGAGCTCCTTCAATTTTTCCGAGACCAGGTCGCCGATGCCGCCCAGTTTTTTGTGCCCGAACGCATCCGCGGCATCATGCTCAAAAACCATTTCGCCGCCTTCGAACATCGCACCCTCTGAAACAATCACCGTGGAGTAACGACTGGGATTTTTCCGCCGATCGATGCTCAATAGCTCCGTAAGTTCCTCGATATTAAATTTATGTTCGGGGATTACGCAGCGATTCGCTGCGCCGGCCATGGTAGGCAACATGGCGCTGAAGCCTGCGTAGCGCCCGAACACTTCCAGCACCATGAAGCGCTCATGGGAGCCGGCGGAGGTACGCAAGTCGTTCGTCATATGGATGGTGCGAGTGATGCAGGTGCTGAAGCCAATGCAGTAATCGGTACCCGGCACGTCGTTGTCCATGGTCTTGGGTATACCGATGACTTTGAAACCCTCCTTGTGAAGACGTACTCCGTAACTCAGGGTGTCGTCTCCGCCAATCGGAATCAGATATTCGACGCCCAGCCATTCCAGGTTTTTCAATACTTCCGCGGTGAGATCGTTTTTGTCATCGCTGAAAGACGACTTCAAATGTTCCGGCATGCTGGATTTGCTGACTCGACTCGGATTAGTACGCGAGGAATGCAGGAACGTTCCACCAGTGCGCCCGGCACGATTGACCAGTTCCTCGGTAAGCAGCTGAAAGTTTTCGGAGTTGTCGTGGTTCTTATCGCGGACCATTTCGACGAGCCCGGCCCAGCCGCGGCGAAAGCCGATGACTTCGTAGCCTTCGCGGAGCGCTCGAAACGTCACACCCCGGATTGCGGGATTCAATCCAGGGACGTCGCCGCCACCTGTAAGAATGCCGATGACACCTTTTCTGGTGTTGGTATTAGCCATAATTATTTTCCTCACTTGGACAGGTAGATGTGCAATTATCCACACGCTGGAGGAATTTAGAAAGGCAGTTCTCGCCTGCGGCAACTCAAGTACGCGTAGCCACCACTCCATATTTTGAAAAGCGAAACTTATCCGGGCGAATTTCTTGATTTTATTCTCTGTAATAAGT
>CAXMLS010000588.1:0-3920 GCA_964194235.1 uncultured bacterium
TTACGAGGTAGTACTAATTCGTTCGCTAGTTGTGGTCTCGCGCGCCGCAAATGAGTTGCGACGGCAGTAAGGATGTTTTCGACGGAATCGAGCTCCGTCGCAATTCTCAGATAATCCGCGCGAGCCGATTGGCCTTGGCGCGTATCGCTCGCCTCTTCGTCCGTCTCGGTCTGTGCTGCGCTTTCGGGATTAAATTCAACCGCCGCAGCTTCCGCGGCGTTCATATGAAAAGAACCGTCGAGCAATTTCATTCCAACCGATTTCAGAAATTGTTCCGCTGGCTGGTTGCGCTCCGTTCGTACAAAAGGAAACACAATCTCGTCGGCTCCGAGACGCTGTGCTTCACGCCCAATGGCCGCAAGCACGCGATGTTCAACGCCTTTGCCCAATACCCGGCAACTCATCAATATATTTTCGACGCGAAGAGATTTGCCTTCTGTCAGCAGCACCGCTAGTCCGACCTCGCCATAATCCCCGAAGCGGTCCCGCGCGCGAACCAGCAGCATGCGGCGTTCGCCGGATTCCAATAGCGACGCGATTTCCGCGGACTGCCGTCGAATTCCCGTGGTGTTAAATTGATTGGTGCGCTGCGTCAATTGCGCCGCGCGTTCGTAACTGGCCGGCGCCGGCGGATCAGTGGCCACCTGCAGATTCAAGCCGTCGATGAACTCACGAAAAGATGTTGCTGCGGTGCGGAAGCGGTTGCGTTCGCCCTGCTCGCGGTAAAGTTCCGTGCGTTTTTCATCGACGGCGGTCGCGCCGGGGCGATCGAACACCCACACATGTTGCAGAAACTGTTTTATGGACTTTGTGCCGGGTGCGGGCAGAAGCAAAGTGGTTACCGCCGGACAGTTGCCTTGCACGTCCGCGCATTCCACTGGGTTGTCATCCAGAAAAATAAAACTGTCCAGACCCAGTTCCAGTTCTTTGGCCAGGGAAGCGATATTTCGAGATTTAGGCTCCCAATTGATTTTCCAGGCCACGAAATCTTCGCGACGCAGCGTCATTTCCCTGCGTTTGAAAACTTCCGCCACATCCGCTTCTTCATTCTTGCTGGCGAGCGCCAGCAGCACCCCGCTGTGTTTCTGGCTCCGCAAAAAATTCTGCAATTCAAGATAATCGCCGCTAATTGCGACCTGACCTGCGCCAATCTCCCCAGCCACACCGCCCCACAGCGTGTTGTCGGCATCGACGACGATCACTTTGTGAGGAGGAGTTAACAGTGCCCGCGCTTTGCGCGCCAGCATCGTTCCCATCGCCGCCCAGTAAGCCGCGGTGAAGGGGATATGCGCCTGGCGATCGTTCTCCGGATCGGCAATAACTTCAACCGGATAAAGTTCCGCCAAATCGTTGGCACCAATTAAGTGAATGCCGCGAAAAGAACCCACGGCACTGCGTAGCTCCGCCTCCAAACTCGAAAGTGTTGCTGCCAATTCTGCATTGGCCAATGCAGTACGCGAAGGGGGGCACAGGAACAACACCGTGGTTCGTCGCGCTCGTTTCGCAAAACTTTCGAGGGCGGCGACAAATTCCCGAACCGCGGTTGAGATAATATCCGCAGGATTACCAGACTTTTGATCCCGCGCCCAGTCTTCTAATCGAATCAAAAGAAAATTCACGCCGGGCTCGGATGAAGCCAGCAAGCTGCCGGGCGCCATCAATTCCTGAAATACCTGGTTATAACCGGAAAACACCAGCTGGGCCGGTTGCATTCCCAACCTGTCCATCCAGAACCGCAGCGTATCTCCGGCAGGCTCCGCCGTAAAATTGGCGGTCACCGTCATCGCAAACTCGCGGTTTTTTTTCGAGCTGGCGGATGTCTCGGGTTTATCGACCATGGGGACGAACCAAAATGACCAGCCTTTTATCTTATGCTTTTTTTATTTTGCGCTTTACGACGCCAACGCGCGTTTACGCCAGCTGCGATCACGCCATGATCTCTTCGCCCCGGCCCCCGTGAGGTATACCCGGCTGGCAAGCGAAATTATCGGGTTGCGCCTGCGCATGGACACAAAGTTGATCAGTTCATGCCAGTTCGATTGATTGACCACGTTTGCCGATATGGAAATGCTCGGCGACAGCATCTTGGTGGTGTGCCACCAATGACTGGGAATAAACAACATCTCGCCCGGCTGCAAAATGAAAACGATGGGTTCCGCTTTTGCGAAGAGCGGAAATTTTCCGAGGTCCGGTTTATCGACGCTGTTAATCTGCGAAAGGTTCTCTTTTTCCGGCGAAGGATACAGGTACTGTTCCTGGTTCGGTGGATAGACGATGAACTCTTTCAGGCCATACACCTGCATCAGGAACGCGTGCGCTCCAGCGCCGTCATAATGCAGCACCGGAAACGCTCCGCCCTTTCCACCAATATATAGTTCCAGCGCCGCCCCGCGGTTCAACACTTCGCCGACATACTTGACCATGTAGTGGTCGGGCAGCCAGTTCGGTTGAAAATATTCCGGCAGCGGTTCGATATCCTTTTTCAAGGTTGGAAATAAATCGTAAAGAATCTGGTTTCGAAAATACGGCGCTGGATTTTCTTCCGTGGAAGAAAGCACCCGATCAATAAACCGGTCCATGGTGTATTCAACTTCGTTGCTGCCGTTGCCCTTGTAGTCCGCTTTACCCTTTACATTTTCGCTCAGCGTAAACTTCATTTTGCCGAATTCCTGCTTGAAGAATTCCGGGCTCCAGCGTCGCAGCGCGGGCCATTCGCGCAGGGCGTCCGTGATGATCACCGGTTTGTTGGCGTAAAGATAGTTTTTCGCAAATTCCTCGTAAGACAATTTCTCGCGGCGTTCGATTTCAGTCTTCATAGAGTGTCTCGCTTTCCGTTCACCTTCCCGCGCCTTGCTCCCACTGCCGCGGGAGCTTGCAACTCGATACCACCGTTAAGGCGTTCATTTCTATCTCGCGCCTCTTGTAAGATGCGCACAAGTCGACTCTGCCGAATAACCGATAGTACCGCAATCGTTGTGCCAGAAATCCCTTGCGACAATCCTGCCATATGCTTGAGCTTGCGCCATATAATTGTAAACAATGGAGTTAGGTTGGGACCCTATCGGCTTCCCGGAAATCTGCGGCAGTCACCCAGATTTAGGGAAAGTCTTTTCTCGATGTACCAAATATTTTCCAGTGAACCGTGATCACTCTCGCTGAGGAAACTCAATGCCTGGAGGTTGCATTTCACTGATCCGCGTGTACGGGTTCGATCACGGCCGGGCCAGTAGTGGGGAAAACCTCCGTGGAAAGCGTGTCCACCAACTGGAGATAGTCCTCTTTTCTCCGGTCCCAGCTATGCAGATCGACATAACGATATCCAGCAGCGATCAGTTTTTCCCGCAGCGTGGGATTTTCGATGACCTCCATCATGCCTTCCGCCAGGGCTTGAATATCTCCTGACGTAAAAAAACGCACCGCGGAGTCGTCGAAATAGTAACTGTCAATTTTTGTGCGCGAAAGAACTACTGGCACGCCTTGCGACATAAACTCCATAATTTTTGTGCTGTACGCTTCATTCCCAAACGAATCCGCCCGCTTTGGTACCACGCCAAGATCGGCGTTCGAGATGACATCCGCGATGCTTTCCAGCGACGCGCTGCCAAAGAAGATTACTTTTCCGTTCAGGCCTAGCCGTTCCGTAAGCGCTTCTAATTCGGATTTTTCATCTCCGCCGCCGTATATATGGAACTCCACGTTGGGCACGCGCTTTTGCACGATCGCGAAAGCCTCAATCGCAATATCCAGGCCCTGGTGCCACTGGAAGCTCCCCGGGAAAATAATGATGAACTTGTCGTCCTTCCGAGTGCGTTCGCGGCGATAGAAAAGAGCCGGATCAACGTGGTTCAGGAAAACCGAACACTTTTCTTTCGGCACCGAACGCGCGAGTAATTTTTCGTACCACAAATGGTTGGAGACGA
>CAXMLS010000589.1:0-2219 GCA_964194235.1 uncultured bacterium
GAAGAAAACGGCAAAGCTTTTATTGCGATGGAATATCTCGAAGGATCAACACTTAAGCACCTAATCTCGGGTCGTACCGTCAAGTTGGAAGAACTCCTGGATATTGCCAGCGGAGTTACCGAGGGCCTTGAGGCCACGCACACAAAAGGGATTGTCCATCGGGACATTAAGCCAGCAAATATTTTCGTCACCATGCGCAACCACGCGAAGATTTTGGATTTTGGCCTGGCGAAAGTAACCTCAGCGAAAATCGCCTCTGGCCATCCAGAAACAATGGACACTCTCGAAATAGACGAAGAGCATCTGACCAGTCCGGTCAGGTCTATGGGGACTGAGGCTTATATGTCGCCGGAGCAGGCGCTGGCAAAGGATCTAGATGCCCGAACTGACTTATTCTCCTTTGGCGTTGTGCTGTACAAAATGGCAACTGGCGTTCTCTCGTTGAAATCATTGATGGCGATCAGGCTGAATGGATTGGTTCCGTTTATGCGCTGTTAGATGAGAAACAACCGGCTCTCGCCTGGCTGAGACGCGCGGTTCAGGTTGGAGATCATAACTTTCCCTGGTTTCAACGCGATAAAAACTGGGACAACCTCCGCGGCGATCCCGAATTTCTGCGCATTATGCTCGAAGTTGAGAAACACTCGAAGACTTACAAACAACTGTTCGGCCAAACTCCATCCTGAACGATGCCAAGCGGAGAACTCGAAGTTGCAGTAGTTGCGTGTTTTGCAATCCCCCCACGCTTCAACCGTCTCCCGGCCAGTATCATTCTTTCAGCATCACGCTTGCTCAAGGTTCCCGACAATGCCTTTCTGTGAGTATATTTAGACTTCATGGTTCAATTTACTCCATCGAGTCCCGGTTCGCGGCGACGTAGCCAGCGCGTACCTATGCCCGTGGGCGTTTGCATTAGCGGCGTTGGCTCTCTAGGTGAAAATTTCGAAGAAAATACCGATACACTTTCTATCAACATTTACGGCGCGTTAATTTCGTTGGAAGCCCGCCTTATCAGCGGCAGCAATGTCCGATTGCGGCACAACCTAACTCAGAAAGAACAAGAATGTCGCGTCGTTTTCCTCGGACCCACGCGCGGCACCAAAAAAGAAATTGGATTGGAATTCACTGCTCCGCGTTCGGACTTCTGGGGCGTCACATTCCCAGCAGATGCCTGGACCTCAAAAGATACCGAAGTGCGGGGTTCACATCGCCGATAAACAGCGACTACCGGAAACACCTTATTGAACAGGATCGGCCTAGCTTTCAAACTGCAAGCGCAAGAAGGCACCATACTCCTAGCTTTCGCACCGGGGCAGCTCTGACAAAGGCTGCCCTCTCCTTGTCAGCCAGCATCGCTCCTCTGCGTCGACTTCTAAAAATGCGTAATTCAAACTCCGTTTAAACTTCAGCACGTCCACTAGCAAGATTTCTAAAATTCCAAATTTATAAATCCGTGTCGGAGGACTCGATCACTAGCGATTCGGGGGGCCCCACCGACACTAAGCCTAAACTCCCAACCTTCTCTCGCACGAGGCACTTCGCGGTTAGTAGGGCCACAAACTCTAACCTAACTTGAGAGGAGCTTTGTTCGCATGGCTACCCATTCTATTCGTCCGCTTCGCAACAATTCAGAAGCATTAACCCGCGCAACAACGGGCCTGAGCGTTGGCAACTATCCGACAATCTACAGCGGATTCATGGAAAAAGGCATTCCAGAGTCCGAGATCAAGCCACGCGAGAATGTTTTCACATACAACGCTTGGCGCGCATTAGGCCGTCACGTTCGTCGCGGAGAACACGGCGTGAAAGTGCTGACGTTCATCGACTATCAGAAGAAAGACGAAGAGACAGGGCAATTAAAAGAGAGGTTCCGCCGACCATTTTCGACGACTGTCTTTCACATCTCACAGACAGACGAGATTTCAGGGGGTGCGCGATGAGCACCCCCTTGTTCGCATTCCCGCAATCGCTTGCCGATAAGTATCGTCCTCGCACAATCGACGATTTTGTTGGATTGGAAAAACCAAAGCGAATCCTCCGCAAATTCGTCTCGAATCTATATCCATCCGCATGGCTTTTTGTCGGCCCACCGGGTGTTGGGAAAACCACGATGGCGTTAGCATTAGCAGAAAATCTCGCCGCCGAGCTGCATCACATATCTTCCAAGCCGGAAACGGAAAGCCTCTCAACCTGGATAATCTCTGTCTCTTATACACATC
>CAXMLS010000590.1:0-7248 GCA_964194235.1 uncultured bacterium
ATGTGTATAAGAGACAGGTTCCACGGTCATTGGTTGCCGCCCGTACGAGTGGATTGCCAAGGACGAGGCCAAACCCATCGTGGTGTGCGGATTTGAGCCATTGGACTTGCTGCAATCCATCGTTATGCTGTTGCGTCAACTGCGAAATGGCGAAGCGAAAGTCGAAAATCAGTACAAACGCGTGGTTCCCTGGGAGGGGAATCGCGCGGCGTTGAACGCAATGGCGGAAGTATTTCAATTGCGGCCGTATTTCGAATGGCGGGGACTGGGATTTATTTCTCAGTCGGCGCTGCGCATTCGCGATTCCTACGCGCAATGGGATTCCGAGCAACGATTTAACATCCCCGGGATACGAGTAACGGATCCGAAAGCCGCGCAGTGCGGTGAAGTGCTGAAGGGAGTTTTGAAGCCGGCGCAATGCAAATTGTTTAGCAGGGAATGCACTCCAGAAACCCCCGTCGGAGCGTTAATGGTGTCTTCGGAAGGATCATGCGCAGCTTATTACAACTACGAGCATCGGAAGGCCGCACTGGTGAGTCTCAGCGCGTCGGTGTGAACGACGACAAGAAACTCGCGGGGCTCACTCCCAAGATCAAATTTCGAGAGCCCCAAATCGAAATGGCCCATGGTGCGGGCGGGAAAGCAGGCCGGCGCCTGATCGAAGGGCTTTTTGTTCCCCTCCTGTACGGACCCTCAAGAGAATTTTTGGCCGACGCGGCGCATGTGGATATTGCCGGCGCGAAGGTGGCGGTGACTACGGACGCGTTCGTGGTGAAGCCGCTGCGCTTTCCCGGCGGATCGATCGGCGACCTGGCAATCAATGGGACAGTGAATGACCTGGCGGTTTCCGGCGCCAAGGCGGAAATTATAGTGGTTACTTTCGTGCTTGAAGCCGGTTTAGCCACCGGAGTCCTGGAGGCGGAAGTTCGCGCCATGGCCGATGCGGCGATGCGGGCAGGTGTGCGGATCGCCGGCGGCGACACTAAAGTTGTCGAGCATGGTAAAGCCGATCAGATGTACATTTCGACTACTGGCCTTGGACGAATTCTGCCCGGCATAAAAATCGAACCGCAGGCGGTGCGAACCGGTGACAAAGTAATTCTCTCCGGTCCCATCGGCGACCACGGAATCACCATTTTGCTGGCGCGCGGAGAGTTGGACCTGGAAGCCGATCTTCGTTCCGACACGCGGTCGGTATTTCCGATGGTGGATGCCTTAGTGAGCGCTGCTGGCCAGGGAATTCGTTGGATGCGCGATCCCACTCGTGGTGGCGTTGCGACTTCCCTGAACGAGCTCGCGCGAGATTGCAGCCTCGGCGTGGTTTTGTTCGAGGATATGATTCCGGTTCGCGACGAAGTGCGCGGAGCGTGCGAATTGTTAGGGCTGGACCCGCTGCATATCGCCAACGAGGGACAATTCCTCGCCGTAGTGTCCGCGGAATTCGCCGACGCCGCGCTGAATGCTATTCGAGGAATTTCCGGCGGCGAAGAAGCGCGCGTGATTGGTGAAGTACGCGAACAACCCGCGGGAGCCGTGCTGGTCACGACACGTTATGGTGGAAGCAGGATTGTAGACATGCTGGTCGGCGATCCATTGCCGCGAATCTGTTAGGGAAGACCTATGCCAACGGCATGCGATCTGGCGACACAGGTGGCTCAACGGCTGTTGGCGCGCAACGATCTGTTTGAATCTTTCTTTTCGCGCGAGGCGCATCGCCTTGCGGAAGCTTGCCATGAAATGTCCGAGCGCTTTTTGCGCGGGGGCCGCCTGCTGGCGTTTGGCCGCGGACCATATGCGACGGACGCTCAGCACGTATCCGTCGAGTTCGTACATCCCGTGATTGTTGGTAAGCGCGCTCTTCCGGCGCTGGACCTTTCCATAATTTTTCGGCCGTGGCTCGAAGCGATTTTGTCGCCGGACGATATCGTGATGGGATTTGGTCCGCCGGAAGGAGACGCGGAAGTCTGGGATGCGCTGGATTACGCCAGGGAAAAGCAGGCGATGACGTTTGCACTACCCGGGTCGAGAGGTTCGTATGCCGTCGATACGACGACTTCCGATCCGTTTATCCACCAGGAATTAATTGAAATTCTGTACCACACGCTCTGGGAAACGGTGCACGTGTTTTTTGAACGCCGGGAGTTAGGTCACGACGTGGGAGCGGCGGGATTTCTGTACCCATTCCTGGGGCAGGACAAACAACCGGCATCCGGCGCCATGGAAGAAGTCGCGAACTCCATCCGGCTGAAGGTGGGCGATGATGCCAAGTTGCGCGCACAGGTGGCACGCGAGGAAGCGGAATCTATCAGCAATGCCATTTCGGCAATCGCGGAACGCGTTAACGACGGCGGAAAACTAATCATTTTCGGTAACGGCGGATCGGCCACCGATGCAAATGACTGGGCCATCGATTGCGTTTTTCCTCCGCAGGGCTACAAACCGATTCCGGCAGTGTCGCTTTCTCTAGAGCCGGCAAATATTTCGGCAATCGCCAACGATGTGGGCACGGAGCTGATTTTCCTACGGCAATTTATTGCGCAAGCTCGGCCGGCCGATGTGGCCATCGCCATCTCCACCAGCGGCGGCTCGCGGAATATAGTTGCGGCGCTGGAGGACGCGCGAAAGCGCAAGATTTTGACGGTCGCGCTTTTGGGCTACGACGGCGGCGAAATCAATCGCCGTGGTCTGGCCGATTTTCCGGTGCTGGTGCGGTCCGACTACATACCGCGCATTCAGGAAGTGCAGGCCTCTATCTATCACGTAATTCGCGAAGGCCTGGAGACGGTGCAACATGGCGCAACTTGAGTTGTTTGGAACGCCGGCGTGTCCGTACACGGCGGAAATGCGCGAGTGGCTGGAATGGCGCCGGGTGGAATTTGTGGAGTACGACGTGGACGCCGATCCGGAAGCTCGTGAACGGATGCGTATTTTGTCGGGCGGCCAGCGCACGGTGCCGGTGCTCGTGGAAGACGGCAAAGTGACGCAAGTGGGATGGCAGGGAAGAGGTTGCGTAGTCGCCGAGAACTAATACGATGCCGAGTGCTTACTCCATCAAGGTCCGCGGCGTGGTGCAGGGCGTAGGCTTCCGTCCGTTCGTTTACCGATTGGCGCGTGCGAATTGCTTAACGGGGTGGGTGTTGAACGCGGAGGAGGGCGTCGAGATTCATCTGGAAGGCGGCGAACAATCGCTGGCCGCGTTCGTGGAGGAACTGCGCACGCAACCGCCATCGGCCGCGATTATGACGGCTGTTCACGTTGTGCCTGCCGAAGCTGCCGGCTTCACGGAATTCACAATTCGCGACAGCGAGGCGCGTTCACATCCAACGGTACGCATCTCTCCGGATTTTCCGGTTTGCGAAGAATGCCTTCGGGAACTATTCGAGCCGCGCGACGTTCGCTACCAGTATCCGTACATCAATTGCACCAATTGCGGGCCTCGCTACACTGTGATTGGGAGTTTGCCGTACGACCGCGCCAATACCACGATGGCACGCTGGCCGCTGGACGATGTTTGCTCCGCTGGATATCACGATCCTACGAACAGGCGGTTTCATGCACAGCCGGTGGCATGCCCTGATTGCGGACCACATTATTATTTACGCTGCGGGGATGAGATCGTGCGCGGCGATGAGGAAGTCGTCCGCAGATCCGTGCAACTCCTTCACGAAGGCAAAATTCTGGCGGTGAAGGGGCTGGGCGGTTATCACCTGGCGTGCGACGCGAAGAACATTGAAGCGGTTGCGGCAATGCGAACCAGGAAATACCGCAAGGAAAAACCGTTTGCGCTGATGGTGAAGAATATTGACGTAGCACGGAGCGTGGTTGACCTCGATGTCGACGCGGAAACGCTGTTGAAGTCTGTGCCGCGGCCGATTGTGTTGGTTCCGGCAAAGATTGATCTTTTCGGAGTGGCTCCGGAGAACGACGAGCTTGGTGTAATGCTGCCGTACACGCCTCTTCACCATTTGCTGTTTGCTGCTGGGGCGCCTGACATTTTGGTAATGACCAGCGCGAATCGCTCCAGCGAGCCGATTGCGTACCGGGATGAAGACGCGCTGGAGCAGCTCACTGAAATTGCAGATGCGTTCGTCATCGGCGAGCGGCCCATTGCGCGCCGCGTTGATGACTCGGTCGCGCGTGTCGGAACATTCGGCCCGACGGTTTTGCGGCGGGCGCGCGGATACGCTCCGGGAGCGGTTGCAACTCTGCCGACGCAACGGGCGATTCTCGCGGTTGGTGCTGACCTCAAGAACACCATCACGCTGGTTGTGGATGGCCAGGCATTCGTTAGCCAGCACATCGGCGACCTGGAGCATTACGAAGCTTTCCGCGCGTTTCAGAAAACCATTGAAGATTTGCTCGCGATGTACGAAATCGAGCGAGATGAGTTGCTGGTGGTGCACGATGCGCACCCGCAGTACGTTTCCACGATGCACGCCCTGGCGCTCCCCTCGTTTAAGACCCACTCCGTGCAACATCACCGCGCACACATCGCTTCGGTGATCGCCGAGCGCGGTGCATGGGACCAGCGCGTGATCGGTGTCAGCTTCGACGGAACTGGTTATGGCGATGACGGAACGATCTGGGGCGGTGAGATTTTTGCCGGAAGCGTTACAGAAGGCTTCGAGCGTGTTGCGCATCTGCGTAGCGCCGCATCGCCCGGCGGCGATGCCGCGGCTTCCTACCCGGTACAGGCTGCTGCGGGTTACCTCGCACAATTAGGGAGTTTGCCGGATTTAGCTGAGCCGCCTTTCTCTTTTCCCGTGCGCTACCAGGATGCTTTGCAATTGGTGCGCAGGAATCTGCGCACGTTCACGACAACTTCGATGGGCCGACTTTTTGATACGGCTGCGGCGCTGCTGGGGTTCACGCGCGAGACTACATTTGAAGGACAAGCTGCGATGTGGCTTGAGCGGCTTGCCCACAGTACGACGCAAGTTGAACCGTATGCGTTTCCGTTTGCTGGTGGCGAGTTGGATTTTCGTCCATTGCTGGAGAGCATCGTTCACGACAGGCTTCGCGGCCGCGACGTGCGAGAAATCGCGCGCGCGTTTCAACGTGGCATTGCGGTCGGCCTGCGTAATGCTGTGATCAATCTGTGCTCCACGAGCGGCATGGATACGGTCGTGCTTTCCGGCGGCGTGTTTCAGAACGAGTTGCTCCTGAGCGATCTAAGGGATCTTCTGTCGCCGGATGGCCTACAGCTTTGGACCAACCATGAGGTTCCCGCGAATGATGGGGGAATTAGCCTGGGGCAAGCGGCCATGACTACGTTTGCGACTTCCGGGTCTCGGGCAACTGCAAGCGCAAACCAAAATACTCAACTGCGCGCCGAGGCTCACACATGAGTTTGCGATGGCCAGCTATGCTTTTTATTTGCGCATCCAAAGTGAGCACTGAAAATGCATGAACTGTCGATTGCGATGAGTATCGTCGATACGGCACAGGAAGAAGCCGAGCGCCACGGATGGACCCATATCCACGCGGTACATCTCAAGCTGGGACTTCTGACCGGAGTGGTGAAAGAGGCGCTGCTTTCCTCCTATGAAATGGCCTGTGAGGCTACGCCGCTGCAGGGGTCACGACTGGTCATCGAGGAAATTCCAGTTGAGGTGTTTTGCCCCAAGTGTGAAGCACGGCGTGCGGTGCAATCGATCCAGTGGTTTTGCTGCCCCGAGTGCGGCACTGCGACGTCCGACGTGGTGCAAGGAAAAGAATTGCAAGTTGTCGGGTTAGAGATCACGGAGTGACCATGGAACCTCGTCTCGTGGAAGTGCGTAAAAATGTTTTGAAACAGAACGATGTGATCGCTCGAGCGCTTAGAGAACGATTTCGAGAAGCGGGCGTTACGGTTATCAGCCTGGTATCCAGCCCCGGTTCGGGGAAAACCACTTTTCTGGAAAAAACTTTGACGCTGCTGCGATCACGCTACAAGGTGGCAGCTCTTGTCGGTGATCTGGCCACGGAGAATGATGCAGCACGATTGGCGCGCAGCCAGGCTCCCGTGAAACAAATTACCACCGGAACGCTTTGTCATCTGGAAGCGGCCATGATCCAGAATGCGCTCGAGGGATGGGACACCGGCGAACTGGATTTCCTGTTTATCGAAAACGTAGGAAATCTTGTGTGTCCGTCCTCCTATGATCTCGGCGAAGACTTGCGGCTGGTGCTGCTTTCGGTGACCGAAGGAGAAGACAAGCCGTTAAAGTATCCGACGATTTTTAATAGCGCGGACGTTGCGATCATCACCAAAATGGATCTCGCCGCGGCCGTAGAGTTTGATGAACAAAGCGCCAATCGAAACATTCAGGCGGTGCGGCCGGGGATGGAAGTTTTCAAAGTCTCGGCAAAATCCGGCGAAGGAATGGATGCGTATCTGGAATTCCTGGAACGCCGCCGCATTGGCGCGCGTGCTGCGTCGGCAGTTTGACGCCCTGCGGAGTCTGGGGTCGCTACGCGTGAGTAGCAACTAGCAAAAACGAAACCTCCCCACCCGGAACTCAGTAGAACCGGGAAGGGAGGTAACGAAGCTTGATTCTCTTTTAAGCCCCTGAGGTTTTGGGTTTCGCCTTATTGTTCTTCGCGGAGTTCTCGGACCTGGAACCGGAAGTATTACCCTTGTTTGCTGTAGCGCCGCGCAACGGGGTCTGTTTCGTCTTTTCAGGGTTGGTGATATGTACTCCGGTGACTTTGTCCTTCTCGGTATTGCCCTCATGTGCCTGATCGCCACCCAAATTGCTTTTTTGTTTCTTGTTGATGTCCATGTGCGTACAGCGTCCCACACCGTCAATTACATGGTGAGCAAGTACCAATAAATGAGGGGTTCAATGTAATTTTAGCATTACAAAACTGCAGTTCGGCAAATGCAACTGCCGGCCATGCCGATTACGAATCGACACAGTGGGATCGTAAACCTGGCGTGCAAGACGCTGGCTCGTTGACGGAGGGCGAACCTTCGAATAGACTTTTGCGGTTCGAGCAAACCGCGTTCGGAGTTTCCCAAACTTCCGCCTCTAAACTCCGGTTTTCCGCCTCCGAAGCAGAACTAGAAAGAAACCGCGGAGTCATCTCCCAAGGTTCGATTGACTTGTCTCGACTTGTCCATCAGAGACCGGCCCGAAAACCACTAAGTGACGCCAGGACAGCGACTTATGTGATTTTGTCCTCTGGTTCGGGACCAGGAGGTCGAAGGTTCAAATCCTTTCGCCCCGACCATTTTAAATCCCGCTCTCGTACGGATTTACATCG
>CAXMLS010000591.1:0-1972 GCA_964194235.1 uncultured bacterium
AGATGTGTATAAGAGACAGACCCAATGTAGGTTACCGCCAATTGGCGATGGCCAATCCGCTGGGGAGTCTTTAGTGATTCTTCCTGAACCTCCTTGTCCGCAAAGGGACCTTTCAAGGACACGCAATCAAACGTAGTTGTGTAGAAGTCCTACGACTCGCTCAGAATTAATGCGGTATTCACTGACGCGTAAGATGCTCCGAGTATTTTCAACCCCGAGTGACGCACTGGGTATTCCTTCCGATACACGAAATCCCGGGCCGAGCGATCTCATTCAATCGAAATTCAGTCGGAGGCAGTCAACGTGAACAAGCAAGCATGTGGTCGTGTTCTCCTTGGGGTCGTTCTTTTCCTGTCGTGGCTGGGTATCGGAGGCGCATCCGGGCGAGCGCAGTCCATTTACGGACAGATTTCTGGTACGGTGACCGATCCAAACGGAGGTACGGTAGCCGACGCGCAAGTTCGCGTCACAGACAAAAACACCTCGTCCGTCCGCGAAGTTCGGAGTGAAGCGAACGGGGAATTCCGCGTTCCCAGTCTTGACGCTGGCGTCTACACGATCAGCATCGGCGCCGTGGGCTTCGCGAACAGTGAGTGGAGGGACGTTCAGTTGCTCGCCCGGCAGGAACTTCGCCTGGATACGGCGCTTCAAGTGGCCAGCGCAGCAGGCGAAGTGGTGGAGGTGCAGGCCAATCAAGCCATTGTCAGCGAATCGAATACCTTCTCTGATTCCCGCTCGGGGGAGCAAATCAGCGAGCTAGCCCTTAATTTCCGCGCAACCGATAATCCCAGCCCGCTCAACGTCGCGGTGCTCACTCCGGGGGTTCAGGAGGACAACAACAAAAACATTTCTGTCGCCGGGGGCCTTCCGTACTTCACGTCCTTCTCGATCGACGGCGTCAATACCACGAACGTTCGCTTCAACGGGCCAAATCGCGATCTTTTCCCATCCATCGAAGGCATCTCAGAGTTCAAGGTCAACACCGCCAACAACAACGCCGAATTTGGGCAGCCCAGTGACCTCACGGTCACCACCCGCAGCGGCACCAGCGACTATCACGGCGCGGTTTACGACTACTATCAAAACTCCGCCCTTAACGCGAAAGATCCTTTCACGCACAAGAGAAATTTTCTCATCGGCAACACCTTCGGTGGATTCTTCGGCGGGCCGCTAGGCATTCCACGCGTTTACGATGCGAAAAACAAGACCTTCTTTTACTTCGACTACGAAGGCACCCGCCGTCCCCGGAGTACGGTCGTCAGCGAAACGGTTCCTCCCGACAATTGGCGCAATGGAGATTTTTCAAGCCTCAACGGACAGGTTCAACTCATCAACCCGTTCACCGGCGCACCCTTCGCTAGCAATCAAATTCCCGTGAATCTGATCAGCCCCACGGCCACGGCGATCCTCGCCGCGCTCTTCCCGCAGCAAAACATCACGGGTACGGGAGACTCCATCGCCAGTCCCAATTTTGAAACTACCGTGCCAGGCCCCTATGTTCTGAATACCTACGATGGCCGCATTGATCACAATTTTTCGGTCAACCACAAAATCTTCGGCCGCGTCTCCTGGAAAGATATCAACGATGCTGGCATCAACCCCTCGACCAGCGCCACAAACGGTTACAATGCCAATTTTGGCCAGTTCGCCCGTATCAGCACGCTCCGCAATTTCGCATCCTCGTATAACTGGATCATCGCTCCGAATCTCGTGAACGAGCTTCGCGGCGGCCTCTCCTTCGCCAATTACAACATCACCTATCCACTCGCTAAGCAAGGGGCTGCGCTGAATCAACAATTTGGGCTCGCGGGGCTTCCTCCCGCCAATCCATCTGGGGGCATTCCCGACTTCAACTTCACGGGCAGCGGTATTCTCAACAGCAACACCTCAGGCCGGCCGGAAAAAATTCAAAATCATTCCTACGTTCTCGGTGACAGCCTTACCTGGCTCAAGGGCTGTCTCTTATACACAT
>CAXMLS010000592.1:0-5928 GCA_964194235.1 uncultured bacterium
ATGTGTATAAGAGACAGGCTTTAAACCGCGCCACCCCTGCTCTTGTCAAACCTTACGACACTTGGCTTAGAGAGGACTACTACGTTATCCAAATTCGGGAAATACTCGGATCAGATGGACGAAGCTTGGCCGCCGAAGAATTGCTTGCATCGCACGGCCCGGAGATCGCTCAGCTCGTTCGAGGTGAGTCAGCATTCTTATCAGACGCGGAGCGCCAGGAAGTTCTGCAATCAAGCATCTCCTACTCACATGCGGATTTGCTAGTAGTGGGCTGGAGTGGTGCTGTGGTGTACGGGAGTGCGGAGGGAGCAGCGACGACGATTCAACTGCTCGAGTATGCCAACACGCAGCTCCTGGAATTTCGTTACTACGACACTTTGCTTACGAACCTCCTTGGAGGCGTGTATCGCTCACTGGAACGTAAAGGCGGCTTATTAACGGCTTGGCGACTCTCCCGTGAGGCGGCCGGACTGAACACAATCCGCTTGGACGTTATGGAATTGACTGAAAAGGTCGATAATGCCGTGAAGTTCTTAAGCGATATGTTCTATGCACGGCTTTATAATTTGATCGCAGCGAAAGTCGGCGTTCCCGATTACAGGAGACTCGTCGATCAGAAACTGCGCACGGCCGGCGAGCTATACAGATTCATGGTGGATCAGTTCAACCAAACCCGTAGTTTTGTCCTGGAGCTGGCGGTAGTGATTATTTTAATCATCGACCTTGTCTTTCTATTTCGCGGCAAGTAATAGCGAATTCGCGAACGAGGACAACGCTGCCAGGTTAGGTCTTGAGACGCGCAGCGAGGACTCTTATCCGGAGGGCAAATTCCTCCGCAGCTTTCGGTCACAGCAACGATTCATGACGTCGTATAATTTACATGCGATTTGTCTTTGTGAGACGGAGTGAAATCTACATCCTGTTTCAAGACGGGCGAAAGATAACTCGAGAAGCCGATACCGACAAGAACCGTTCCGAACGATTTCTTCGGTGTGAACGTCCTAACCACGGATTTCCCAAACTCAAGTTTGTAAAGGGCCGGGGAGTAGCGCCTTATAAATAGCCCGTGCATTGCCTCGCGCAAGTTGCCATGTGCCTCCTCAACCGTTCCGTTCGCCGCATACTCGCACGCAAAGCCGCCGAGATAGGAACCTGATTTACGGAAGACCTTGGCCAAAAGAAGCCCGGCTGTGATTGTCATACCCGGCCGATCGGAATGTTGCACGGCGATTATTCCCTCGAGGACAGATCCATGTTGGATGTCCGGCACGTGCGGGAGCTCGAAAGCCTCAGGTGGCAACACCGAGGTGTAAAGCATCACATTGAAGTTCTCGATGCCCGCCATCGTCAGTGCTGCGTCATAGGAACCCGTTTCGATTGCAATATCACTTTCTCCCCATCCGATCACCCAGAAATAGTCCTTGGGTATTCGGCAACCGATTTCGACGAAATCGGGGGTGATTCTTTTTGTAGACATCGGTAGCCACCTGGCGCAGTTTAGTGCCGCTCAAGTTATGCCGTCAATTGTAGGAAGACTAAATTTCTCAACTCTCAATGTTTTGTATAAAACCGATGCGTCGTCAGGGCCTCCTCGGATACAGCGCCTACGCAGTGAATCATATTCGCGTGGCCGTCAAACAGCTGTGTGGAGCGCTATCGAGACTTCATAGGCTTCGGCAGTTATCACTATCAGTATGATAGCGGTAGCGAGGGCGATATGCCGATTATTGGTTTCTCGCCGCGCAAGGCCGCTACTGTTCTGTATAACATGGGCGGGTTCGGCGGCTCTGAGGCACTGCGCGCTAAGCTCGGCAAGCACATTACTGGCAAGGGCTGTCTGTACATCAAAAAGCTCGCTGACGTAGACCAACAAGTTTTGGAGACCCTGGTCCTAAAATCCGTCGGCGCCATACGAGCTCGGCATCCGAGCTAAGGAAGCAAGAAACACCGGCGGATGTTAGTGCATTGTCGGCGACTCTTCCACAATTCGGTTCCTTCTGGATGGCCCGTGACTCGGGCGCAATCCCAAGAGGCGTCGGTAAAGCGGCTTTAGCGGGATCACTTCTACGAGTTTCGGAGTAACCAGGAGCTATCAAATTATTTCCGGTTACCCCGCGACTCGGGCCCCATCTCGCGATCGCAGGCGGTTCACTTCCCAGAACGAGACTTCTGGGGCTTCGCTGGAATTGTTGGGGAGTCCTGACGCGCACTTAGACTAGTTGCCAGAGAAATGCTATGCCCACGTGCGGAAGCCGATAACGCCCCAATAAGCAAGGTACGCGGCGGCAGTCAGGAGGGCTGAGGTGACAGCCATAGAATAGCTGCGCACGCGGCTGCGAACCTCTTGCTTGGGCGCACGCCATAAAGCGAGGGCGCTAGCTAGGGAAGCGAGCGCAAAAGTGACGGTTGCCAAGAAGAAAGTGGCAGACCAATCAGTCAGGTTTCCGAGGAGCGAGATAGGGTCATCGCCGACAAGAATGAGTATTATAATGGCGGCCGCCAAGCTCAGCATTGAAACCACAGGCCAGAGCCGAATCCAGCGCTCTGCCGGGCGACGACGCTTCTTGCTGAGTCCGCCAAGAATCCAGAACGGTGCATACACGAGGATCGAGACCAGGGCGAGCAGGACCCACGCAGTGAGGACGATTTCGGTAATCGCAAACCACGCGGGGACGCGCTTCATCGTCGTGCCGCCGCCGATCTGAATAAACTGCCCTTCGGCGTTCGGTGCGAGCAATTCAACCGTAGGGGCGGGATCGGGCAGCCCTTTCTTTGGAATCTGCCGGAACTGCATACCCTTGACAGGGACGAACACTTGATTTCTTTCGCCCAGGGAAGTCAGAAGCAGCTTGCCGTTTTCAAAGCGAACCCGGACGATACCCACCAGATGCTCGATAAAGTGCTCCATATCGTTGCGCGGCGAGTCGGGCTCGTACCAGCCGGCATACGAGCTGGCGTTCGCAGGCAAGGACACCGCTGGGGGCAAAGCCGGTTTCCGCAGTTCGCGCGTGACATAAGCGCGAATGGTCTTGCCGATCTTTTCAAACGCGTCACCGTTCCCCGCATTGATGCTGTAAAAATAGCCCACGCCGTTGTCGGGCAAATACGCCATTTCCGTAATGCCGCCTGCTACGCCCCCGTTGTGCCCATGGTAAACAAAGCCCTCATGGATGCTCGAGTAGTTGCTAAGGCCGTATCCGGTTTTCAATCCTTCTTGCGCGGCCCACGTGCGGGTGGGTACTTCCATGCGAGCGATGGAGGCAGCCGGCATGACTTGCGCGCCGTTTGCGACGCCGCGGTTGAGATAGAACAAAACGTAGGCGGCCATATCGTTGGCGGAGGCGTTGATTGAGCCAGCGGGACGATACAGGATGTTCCAGTACGGATACGGCATCTTGCCGTCGGGATGATAGAGCGATGTGGCCGTATGCGAAATCGGCTGAAAATAGGTCGCTGTCTTCATGCCAATGGGCGCGAAAAAGTTCTGCTGGACATAGTCCTCGAAACGCTGGCCAGTAATCTTCTCGACGATGTAAGCGGCAACGGCAGGTCCGGAGTTACAGCAGGCCATGCGCGTGCCCGGCGGCCAGCGGGAAATGCGCGAGTGGTGGTCATAGTCAAGCGCTTCGCGCAGGCTCATGCCTGGGGCATCCTTGGCATACTCTCGGAGGTGCATGTCGTCCCAACCGGTGGTGTGCTCCAGAAGATCAACGACACGCACCGGGTCACTCGCTTCCCACCGGTTCTCAAACCAAACCTCGGGAGCCAGTTTACGCACTGGGTCATCCAGCGAAAGCTTGCCTTCATTGGCCAGCCTGAGAATGGAAAGCGAGGCAAAGCCCTTGGAGGTGGAACCGATGCGGAACAGCGTTTCCGAAGTCGCGGCCCGATCACTGGCTAGGTCGGCTTTGCCAAGCCCTGTAATCCACTCGGGACCATCGCGGTGCACGATCGCGACCGACATGCCCGGTGTACGTGTGTCTTTGAGGATCTTTTCGAGCTGTTGCCGGAGTTCTTCGATAGACTGCGCCGGCTCCAGTGTGTCGTCTTTCTTGTTCTGGGCAACGCACGCCGTCGCGAGCAAACAGAAAAGAAATACGGCCGTGATGGATTTCACTTGGCTTTGTGCGAAAAGGGGGCCTCTATGCTTCGACCGTCTGAGAAACCTGCGGATTCCGTACGTCGTCAACCAGAGAAAGAAGCAGCCCAGGCAGAGGGCGACCGGGATGTACCACGACCCAAGAACTTCATGCACCGGATCGGAATGCCGCGGCTCATGGAATCCGAAATTAAAAACATCAGGTCCGATCCAGAGGCCAACTTGGCGCGGGAAGATCGGTTTCAGGATGGCCGTGAGCACCAGCCCACCGCCCATCGCGTAACCAAGAAGCACGCCGATAAACACGGCGAAGCCTTCCAGGCCCCTTTTTGCCAATTCGAGAGTCGCCCGCAAGATCAGCAGCGGCGAGAGGCTTCGGCTCGCTTTCCGGATCAACAGGTCATGGCCATACTCAGAAGCCAAACTTTCTGCCGGACCCATGCGCTTCAGAACCCCGTCAATACTGTCGTTCGGGTCCTGCGCGCACTCACGGATATGCACGCTAATCTCACGGACGATCTCTTGGCGGTCCGCAACCGACATGTCGGGAAGGCACTCGCGGAACTTCGTAAGATATTTGTCAATCTGCAGCTTTTGCTCTTTCGACGGATTCATTTCATCACCTCTTCCTTCTGTGCCGCGATTACGGGCTTGAGCAAGCGTCCCAACTCACGCGAGAACTCAGTCCACGTCCCAGCCATTTGTTGCAGTCGGGTACGTCCGGCATCGGTCAGCCAGTAATATTTCCGAGGATGTCCCGCGTCGGCCTCCACCCATTCCGAGGCAAGCAAGCCTTCACTCTTCAGTCGGCTAAGAATCGGATAGATGGTGCCCTCGGCAAGAGCCAGTTGTGAACTGTCTTCGAATCGCCGGATGATTTCCAGCCCATACAGCCGGCCTGACCAAAGCGCCGCCAGGGTGGCCATTTCGAGCGCCCCCTTGCGGATTTGCTGCTCCCAACGCTCCGGGGAGGGGTTCTTTTCGAGATCAGCGGGAAATTTCCTTGCCATCATATGCACCATACCTAGCATTGCAATGTATACTGCCAAGCGATGACTGTCAACACCTAAATTCTCGGGGTAACATCGGATCATCCTTACTCGGGCGGCGAACGGCTTCGAGATGGTGCGTAGCCACGAGTTCCATCAGTTCCTCCAGGCTCAGTGGTTCATTCTGATCACATCGAAGGATATGGCGAAAGCCGGGCACCGCTGATTGGGGCGCAGCGAATCCGATGATTACGGACGGATGGTCGGCAAACAAGAAGTAATTCGGTTCCTTCCGGTTTGCCCGTCATCCAGGAGCAATCCATGTCCTGATCGGGTAAACTGAATTCGCCGAGGGATGATTTGTGAGAGTGGGCAGAATGAGTACGGAAACTTTTGCCGGGGTGACGCTTGCCGCTATTTCGTTTGCGCTTGCGGTTGTGGCTCGAGTGCAGTTAGGCAAGTCGTTCGCTGTGACTCCGAAGGCGACAGATCTCGTAACGCACGGTCTGTACTCGCGCCTCCAACACCCTATGTACGTGTTTGTCGATTTAACCGTTTGTGGGATTGCGCTTGCGATACACGGCTGGTACGTGTTGCTGCTCTTGGTCATCTTGTTCCCGCTGCAAATGAGGAATGCTCGCAGAGAAAGCGCGCTGCTTAAGGAGAAGTTCGGCGAGCGGTATGAGGCATATCGTCGTGCCACTTGGTTTTAGGCGAGACTCGGCAGGTGACTGGCTGCGGGCCGTGCTAGAGGATTGCGCCGATCGACCGCAGACAGAGCTAAGAGGCCATTTTGTCTCGATAATCGGCAATCCGGAAATTATGACTCGTCCAGTGCTG
>CAXMLS010000593.1:0-5302 GCA_964194235.1 uncultured bacterium
TGATCCACGGGGTTGTACACCGCGCCGTCAATGCCGTTAGGCAATTTAATCGTGCTCACAATTTTATAATCCTTACAGTTCACCAATTCGACTCGGCCGAAGTCGTCGTCGCCATCCGCGACAATAAGCTGATCGGATTCCGGCACAAACAGGGCGGCGTGTGGCTGCCCAAAGCCGGTGATGCTGTGCAGGCGCTTGCCTTCAAGGTCGAAAACTTCGACCGACTTGTGATCTTCAGCCGTAAGGAATAAACGTTTGCCTTTCAGATCCACCGCGAAATGATCGAAGTCGCCCGTAAAGCCTGGCAACGGGGTCGTCCTGACCAGCTTCAGCGGCTGTTTTTCCTGCGCGGCAGCTGTGAACGCTGCGAATGCGATAAAAACCGACAGCGACACTTTGGTTATGGACACGAGCTTCATTTATTGCCTCCGCGAAAGAATTTGGTGCAGGAACCTGTCAGGTCAAGAAACAAAAAACCTCTAGCCGTGATGACCGACCAACAGCCTGTTTTTATTTCCAGACAGCGCAACCGACTCGCGCATTCTAATGAGCCGGTACTGATAGTCAAATGAACATTTGTTTAGGTCCGCGCGGCTGGTTCCAGTTGCTTTTGCTCCTCCTAGCGTTTTGCTTCCACCGTTTGTTCTTCGATGCGGTAATACTCCTCCAGTCCCATCGTGTCCTCAATTTCTTTACGTATTTTTCGGAACACCTCCTGGTCCATCCCGGTGCTTCCCGTTTCCTTAAGCCGAACAAACAGTTCCTTGACGTTTTTAAACATCACGGTGATTGCGCTGATGGCGTCGTTGACCATTTTGTAGCCATAATTTTCCAATTCCGCAATCGGCAAAATCGGTCGACCCAGTCTATTTCCTTCACTATTGACGTATATCAACGGCGTGGCGATCTCTTTCGGCGCCAGGCGCGCTTCTTCCACGGTATTTGGAAAAATCATAATCATGTCCGCACCGGCTTGCGCGTAAAGGTTGGCGCGGCGCACGCCTTCCGCGAAGCCGTCCGTACGCATGGCGTCGGTGCGCGCGACGATCACGAAATCTGGATCCCGGCGCGCGCGTGTTGCGTACCGGATTTTTTCACACATGTCTTCCGCGGGAATCACGTGCTCAATGCCTTTGTGATAATGGATTCGTTTTGGGTAGACCTGATCTTCGATGTGAACGGACGCTGCGCCGGCATGCTCCAATTGCTGCACCGTTCGGATTACATGAGTGGCGTCTCCATATCCCGCCCCGCCATCCACCATGATCGGAATGGATATGGCCGCGGTCATGCGGCGCGTCGCGGCGGCCACGTCCTCCAGGCTTAGGAGCGGCTCGGGCACGCAGGAACTCGCGCCCAGCGCATAGCCGCCGAGGTCCAGGCAGCGGAATCCAACTCGCTCGGCGATTTTCGCAGTCAACGGATCGTACGCGATCGGCGCATGGATGATTCCAGGAGTCTTCAGCATTTCACGGAAAACTGTGGTCATTCTTTTCAAGTACCGCCTCCATAAAAAATCGAATCGCCTGAAGCATTGCATTTCGTGCAGAAATGCTCACCGCGTCGTACGTTTAAATCCTGGATCAAGCGCGAAATACGGTCTCAGCCTCGATGTCGTACAAACGTGGAAGACCAATTACACGTTCAATGTATTTCATCGTTTCCCGGTCGGTAGCTACGTAATCCGGGGGAAACCCGTCGTTGAGATAATGCGTTAAGCCTTTTCGCACCGCCTGCATCGCCAAAAGAATTACCGTCGTTGCATCGATGCAGATTTTGAAGCCCATTTGCTCGAGCTCAGCCCATCTGAAGTTGGGACGGCCTAAGTCACCATGGTCGCCGGAAACATTCACATGCAGAAGCGGTCCGCGGATTTCCTTAGCAATGGCACGAGCTTCATCGACAGTGTTCGGGAATACTTCAACAACATCGCAGCCAGCCTCCAAAAACGCATTTCCGCGCTTGATCGCCTCGCTCAGTCCGTGGGTCAGCAGCGAATCCGTACGCCCCACCAGCACTAAATCCTCATCTCGTCTGGATGCCACAGCAATCCGAATCTTGTCGAGCATTGCCGGCAGGGGAATAACTTCTTCTACACCGCGATGGTAGGACGCGCGTTTCGGATAATATTGGTCTTCAAGATGGATGCATGCGATGTTTGCAGCCTCGACCTCTCGAATCGTCCGCGCCACGTGAATCGGTTCGCCAAATCCGCCGCCGCAATCGACCTTTAGCGGGATGTCCACAACTTTTGTAACCAGACGCGCGCACTCCACTGTTTCCGTCATAGTCAGCAGCGGTTCAGTGACGCATAGCTGTGCTCCGACCTGCCAACCGCCCATGGCTATAAATTTGAATCCGATCTCTTCGGCGATACGCGCCGTAAGCGGGTCATAAATGTTCACGCCTTTTATGAGTCCAGGTTCAGCCAGAAGCTTGCGCAACCTGGTTGACGGTTTTGTCGATTCTTTCTTATTTGCATCCACGCAATTTTCTCCTAATGTCGCACGATTTCAGCGTCAGTCTCCAGGCTGTCCTCTGTATTCACGAAGATCCACAGCAATCCGGCCACAAAGTTCACGATTGCCGCGAACTCTAAAGCGATTGACCAACTGAATTTCGTCGCTAGATACGCCGTTAAGATTGGTGCGATACCGCCTGCAAGGTTGGCGCACGTGTTCATCAAGCCAGACAGTGACCCAGAGTGGTTAGGCGCCAAGTCGATGCAGCTGGCCCACCAACTGGGCGCTGCAAACGTTCCAAACCCAGCCGATAATGCGAGTAGTAGTACAGCAGAAGTGTTATTTACAACCTGACTTCCGGTCCAAAGAAGCACGGCGGATGCTGTCATACCGATCCAGACTGCGCTTTGCCGCCCTCGTTTGCGGCCAAAACGCGTTACTGCTTTGTCTGAAAACCAGCCGCCGAGTGGCGCCATGAGAGTCATGGCAATGAACGGTGTAGCACCCCAAAGCCCGCCCTTTACCACCGTGAAACCTCGCACGCGAGTCAGGTAAATAAAAAACCACGTGAAGTAAATATAGGGTGTGTACCCGTGACAGAAGTAACTGAGCAGCAGCGCCCAGACAGACCCGCTGCGGAAAATTTTGCGCCATGGGGTTTCAAAGATTCGGAATGCATGATTTCCGGCGGAACTCGCGGGTGGGGAGCCGAGCATGCTTAGTTCGGCCAGGTTAATCCGCGGATGTTCCGCAGGTCTGTTCCTGGCATAAACGGCCCATATTGCTGCGACACCTATCGCCAGCATCCCGGACAGGATGAAGGAGGAGCGCCAGCCCCAGCGTTGCATCGTCGCAGCAAACAAAAGCGGTGAAATGACCCCACCCGCACCAACGCCTCCGAGAAGCAAGCTGCTGCCAATCCCGCGTTCCGTCTTGGTAGTCCAGAAGGCTACGATTTTATTGGCGTTGGGATAGCTCGCGGCTTCGCCAGCCCCAGTCAAGAAACGGATCACTGCGAATGCCCAGGCCAAACTCCACCAGCGGCTTCGGCCAATCAAAGGCACCACCGTCATCAGTATCGTTAAAGTGGCCCACCACAAAAGCGCAATCGTCAGCGTACTTCGCGGCCCAAAACGATCTCCTGCCCATCCCCACGGAATCTGGAACAGTGCGTATCCAAATGCAAACGCACTGAGGATCCATCCCATCGTTGGCGTGGAGAACTGAAATTCTTCCTGGAGGTATCTTCCCGCGATACCAAGGTTCAGCCGGCCGAACGCTGTCACCAGCATAATCAGCGTCAGAATGGCTAGAATTTGCCATCGAACGCCAGTTGGTCGCTGATCCGCCAATGAACCTCGCAGTCCTACTTACTAGGGTTACTAAGGAATTTGCCCCGACTATTGCTGACATATATTGTATACAGTGTGTCATTAGATGTGTCCAGAGAAAAGGACTTATTTTGCCTTTAGCCTGCAAACTTGCTCATGGACTAAGCGATTGTGTTGGCATATATTGCCTACAATCGTAACGTTCTTTACACTGTGAACCGACCGAAGAGGAGCGTGCGCGCCCATGTCCGCCTATGACGGGGAGTTGGTTGACAAGATAGTCGATGCCCTTGAGGGGGCCATCCGCAACGGCGAGTTGCTCCCCGGCAAACGCATTTCAGAGCTGGCCCTGGCTTCCACGCTCGGCGTTAGCCGTGGACCTCTGCGTGAAGCCATCCGCAAATTGGAAGCTCGACGACTATTCGAGAGAACCGCTTTTCACGGAATTCGCCTTGTGGATTTGTCTATTGAGGATCTGGAACAACTGCTGATCGTTCGCGAGGTGTTGGAAGGCGCGGCTGCGCGAGCCGCTGCAGAAAATATTTCCGATAAAGATTTAAAAGAGCTGAAACGCTTTTCAGACGAGGGAGTTCGGCGAAAACAAGCGCTTACATTTGCACCTAAAACACCCCAATATGGCTTTCATCACTTGATCGCGCGAGCCAGTAAGAACAGATGGCTCGAAGAGATGCTTTGCAAAGATCTGTATGGGCTGCTTCGCGCCTACCGATATTCGTCGATCGATTTTGCTCACCGGGCAAAAGAGGCGAGAGAAGAGCATCACGAGATCGTGAAGGCCATCGCGCAACATGACGGAGACCTGGCGGAAGTGCTCATGCGAAAGCACAACCGCAATGGTCGTATCAATTTTATAAAACGTTTAAAAGCTGACGTCGCAGGAGAACGCGAGACATCATTGCGCCCAATTTTTCGCAGGAACCGAGTGAGCCGCAAACCCACTTAGCCACTCAACCGTTGAAATCAGTTCTCCACGTTGAATTGGAAATATCATGTTTTCAAAATTAACCAGGTTTTGCATGTTGAAATCCTGAAAGATTTCGATCCGCAAGTCCAATTGCAGGCGCAGGAACGCTTTTGGTAATTCGGATGAATTGCCGCTAAAAAAATGCTGATGGCGGTGGTCCCAAAGCTATTTCCGTGTGGTGCAAGGACCGTCGAGCGCGCCGTCATTTGCTCATTCATAGTTGCAGTTTGGCAAAGTTCGAACGGGGCACAGGAGAACGGTCGAGAGCTCCGCAGACTAATCCGACGACGAAGTGATTAATGAAAGTGTGCTGAGTTGCTAAATGGAACGAGCTTTTTTCCACTCTAACGGAGGAAGTCCTAAGCTTGCGGTGCGTTTCAGATAAGCTTCCGCGAGGGCCATCGCCTTATCTTTGCCTTGCTGTATGTCGTCCACGGCTTCGGAAGGCGCGATCCAGTTTTTCGCATTGACGTTGTAAACCGAGGCCTGCACTCCTTGGGCGTTGTGCTCCGCAAACAACCGCA
>CAXMLS010000594.1:0-4143 GCA_964194235.1 uncultured bacterium
GATGTGTATAAGAGACAGCCCTTGTGCGTTCCGAAATTTACTTCGCGGTTGGCATTGCGCGGCTGCAGAAAAATTCCCCACCGATACTCCGGCATGCGTACATAACCGAATTTGGCCCAGCCATCGGGCTCCACGGTGATGGCGGTGCGCAAATACACCTCGTAATTGTGGCTTTCGGTTGGGCCCATGTCGTACCACCAGCCCATGTACGCGGGCTGCCAGTGCTCCAATGCGCGCTGCAAAACCCGGTCGCGCCCAGGTCGACGTTATTGGGAATTTTTTCCGTGTAATCGATCATGAACAATCTCCGTTGCGTTCTGGCCGCTCTAAACTTTTTCCCAATTAAATTTCACCGGCTTGCCGCTGCCGTACACTTTCAACGCACCGTTGGCACCAACTGCGTTGGGACGCACAAAAATCCAGTTCTGCCACGCAGAAAGCCGACCGAAGACACGCGTCTCCGTAGTCTCGGGCGGTCCAAATCGCAAATTCGCTTCGAGTCCAGTGAGCGCGTCCGGCGAAAGTGTCGCGCGCGATTCCACTGCCACGCGCAGCTCATCTTCCCAATCCAAATCATCTGGAGCCGAAGTTACGAGTCCCGCCGATAACGCTTCGGACGCCGCCAATTTATGACCCACCAGTGCATGCAGTGCGCTTACTTTATTTTCGTCCCGATAGAAACGCGCGGCGAGGCGTGAAAGATGGTTGACCATCGGCAATGATCCGAAATTTATTTCAGACAGCACCACAGCAGCTTTCGCATCGCCCTCGCTGGTGTCGAGCATATAGACGCGATCCGCAGCTAGCGCCAATTCCAAGAGCGTGCCTGCGAAGCAGGACCCAGGCTCGATCACCGCGAACATGGAACGCGACGTTACGTCCAGTCTTGCGAATGTTCGCCGCATCATGCCCAAAACTTCGCGGACGAACCAATGCGCTTGATGCTTCAGAATAAATTCGTCAAATGCCAGAACCGCATTCGGTTCGCCGGTCGTCTTGAGAACCCACAAGCCCAATTCAAGTTCGTTCGTACGCAGATTCAGGATCGCGTCATCCAGCTCTCGGGCCATTTTCAGCGGCCACCACGCCGCGCCAAGTTCCAGTATTTGCTCGAGAGTCTGCCGCGCAGGTGCTTCGGGAGCGCGCACGGTGATCGTCACGATTCGGCTACTGCGATTTACAATCGCGTCGATAGTTTCGTAATGTAACCCGTCATCATCAATTGTGCGTTTCAGCGGAGACAGGGTTATACCTTTCGCTCCGGCCGGGCGGTCACTGAGCTGAGCCAATTCCGTTGAGCGCTTCTTTATATGCTCGGCAAATTGTTGCGTCTTCACGACTTCATCGACCAGGCCCCACTCCTTCGCCCGCATACCGCGCACGCCATCGGACGTAGTGCAAAAAACATCGGCCAGATCTCTGCGCACCTTTCGTTTATCGGTCACGCGTGTCAGACCGCCAGTGCCCGGCAAGACTCCGAGTAAAGGCACTTCCGGCAAACTCACCGCCGACGACCGGTCATCTACCAAAACAATTTCGTCGCAGGCTAGCGCCAGCTCATATCCGCCGCCGGCTGTCGTGCCATTTAGCGCAGCAAGAAATTTCAGTTGCGAATACCGGCTGGAGTCTTCCATACCGTTCCGAGTTTCGTTAGTGAACTTGCAGAAATTTACTTTCCAAGCGTGCGCGGATTGCCCGAGCATATAAATGTTCGCGCCGGAACAAAACACACGCGGCTTGGCGCTGGTGATTACCACCGAGCGAATCTCTGGATGTTCAAAACGGATGCGCTGCAGGGCGTCGTGTAACTCAATGTCCACGCCGAGGTCGTAGGAATTAAGCTTCAATTTGTAGCCGGGGCGAATTCCGCCATCTTCGCTGACGTCCATCGTCAACGTGGCGACCTGGCCATCAAACGCCAACCGCCAATGCTTGTAGCGTGAGGGCTCAGTCTGGAAATCGACCAGTTCGGCCTTCGTATGGAGATCTTGACTGGCCACACCGTCCACAATCTTCTCCCGAGTCATCGCCGCGTTGAGCCACGCTTTGACTCATGCACATATCAATTATCTTCTACCTTTATCTTGCACCCTGTGGTGGGCTCAGCAAAGAGGATTTGCTGTGGGTGGATTCGGGATGAGCCGGTAACTCTTAGTGGTGGCACTCAAAAGTGCGGGCATTTTAGTGGAAGGCGGCGCTTAGCAGATCGACCATCAGGCGAATAGCGGTTTGCGCAGTTCGTCCAGAGGGATCGCGGTAGGGATTCACCTCGACAATATCCATGCCGACTAGTTTGCCTTTGGTCGGAATGCCCGCCATCAGCGCGTCAATCTCCTGAAAGTTCAGGCCGCCAGGCTCCAAGGTGCCGGTTCCGGGCGCCAGAGTAGGATCCATCGAATCCACGTCAAAGGTTACGTAGATATTTTCGCTCTGCGGAATCTGTTCAATGGCCGCGGCAATTCCCCGCCGATGAATTTCCTCCGAGGTCACGACTTTCGTGTGGATGGCGCGCGCATTTCCAGCGGCTTCCTGATCGTTGGCAATCCCGCGCATCCCGATCTGCATGATATTTTTCACCGTTGGCAATTTCGCGACGCGGAGCACCCATGACGCGTGATCGAGATTACCTTTGGCACCCGTCCAGGTATCCAGGTGTGCGTCGATATGAACGATCGTCAGGGGGATGTCGTAAGCGCGCACCACCGGAAACGTGATGCTGTGATCGCCGCCTAAAATAATTGGAAAAGCGTTTTTCGCAAGAATCTTTTTCACCGCCTCCGTGACCTTCGCATCCGTTTCCACCGGCACGGTAGGATAAATCACCACGTCGCCGACGTCGGTCCAATGCTTGCCTTTCAGCGTGGTGCGATCGCCATCGATGTAATAAAAGCCCTCAGTAAGGTCGTGGGCGTATTCTTGAGAATTTTCGCGCAAGTCGCGCGGACCATAGCGTTCGCCAGGTTGTCCCCAGGTGCCTTCATCGAATGGCACGCCAAGGACGGCAAAATCCGCGTGGAGTTTCTCCAGATCGGGTTCGTACGGCGCACTCAAAAATGTGCGAATGCCAACAAATGTGGGCGCGGTTTGCGCCGCGACCGGGCTACCCGCGGCCCACAACAGAAAGAACGCTGTCCAGTAAGCCAGCAAGAAAATTCTCTTCATACGGAATGCACCCCTGGTGTGTGTTTGCAAAATTATGCTCGCGAATCGAGAGTGTATCCGACGGTTATCCCCCTAGCAATCAGTTCGGTGAATAACGATTGCGTCGGATGTGTACAAAAGGGTACAGAACGAATCTGTGATTTCGACTATGATTCCCGAACCACATAACTCCCTTTCCTCTTTAGGTTGTGTGCTCCCCCCTTTCAGAAAGTACGGAAGCAAATGTCGCGCGATGTAGAACGACGTTACACACCCCGTTTTAACCTTACAATCCCGTTCGTGTTTTGCCCAATGGATACGCCGCTGGAACGCGGGCACGCTGGCAAATCCATCAACATTTCGAAGCGGGGCATCTATTTCAAAACGGAACAGCCGGTCTTCGTGGGATTGGCGGTTCGCGTGCTCCTGCAGATGCCGGTGCAGTGCGGCGGAACTCTGGCAAATCCGTTGATCTTTACGGGCCGTGTTTCGCACGTGGTGGTAAAAAACGGCAGGCACCGAAGTTTTGGGGTAGGAGCAAAATTTTTTTACAGCGAGAAAATACGAGGATGGGTCAGCTGGGAGCGTGTCGTAACCTGCCTATTCCGGCCGGCGTTTCGCGAACTGAACGTCGCGAAATACTTTTGCGTGGAGGCAGCATTTCTGCGTGCAGTTGGCGCGCAGATCAGCCGTGGAACCCGGTGCACTTCCGTTATTGCTGGGCGAGGTTGATGTAGTCGAACGCCTGTGTGAACGCGGAACTGGCGGCGTTTTTGCCAATGCTGGTGAATACAAAGGCCACGTTGCCTGCAGGAAGAGTTATGTTTCCCTGGTCGAATAGTTTCCAAACTTCGCTGGTGGCGTATAGATCTTCTGCGGGACCAACGTTTGCTCCATTAACTGTAAGCTGCACGATCCCGCGGGTTGCGTAAGCTTTCGAGGCAAATTTGACGTCGTAGACGCCGGCTATGGGAACGTTAAGAGCTGTCTCTTATACACATC
>CAXMLS010000595.1:0-6070 GCA_964194235.1 uncultured bacterium
GATGTGTATAAGAGACAGGTACGAAGTTGCACAATGCGAAATTGAAGGAGGAATAGGGCGTACAGCGTATTACGGCCTGACGGCCAGCTTGATCTGCCCGCTCCGCGTTTTCATCCGCTCAAAAGCCTTCGGCAAATCCGCCAGGCGAATTTCTTCAGTAACGAAATCCGGCGCGGATATGTCGCCTCGCCGGATCGCTTCCAGAGCGTCGCGAATAAATCGCGGTGTGTGATGAAAGGGAGAAATCAGTTTTATTTCCGCGTAGTGAATCGCCGCCGGCTCAATTTCCACATGCGTGCCGCTGGGCAGCCCGCTGAAGAAATTCACCACGCCGCCGCGCCGTACCATTGCCAGCGCCTGTTTCCATGTTGCAGGATTGCCCGCTGCTTCGACGACTCCGTCCGGCCCGCGCCGTTCATCCGTCAGAGCTTTCACCGCCGCCACAATATCCGCCGATTCGTTGACGTTAATCGTAGCTGCCGCGCCCAGACGTTTTGCCACTTCCAGTGCCGCTGCCCGCCGCGCCAGCGCGATCACGCGTATCCCGCGGCGTGAAAGCATGCGCACATATTTCAATCCGATCGGTCCGCAGCCAATCACCGCAGCAGTATCGCCGGTGCGCAATTCCATTTCGTGAATCCCGCGCAACACGCACGCCAGCGGCTCCGCCAATGCCGCGCTTGCGTCATCCACCGACTGCGGCACTTCCAGCATATTTTCCGTCGCGATGCGCCCGGGAATACGCATGTACTCCGCATACGCGCCGTTATTGAACAATAAATCTTCGCAAAGATTTTCCTGCCCGCGCCGGCAATGAAAACATCGCAAACACGGCGCGGAGTTCGCCGCCACCACCCGCATGCCGATGTGCCACCGCGCATCTACCCGCTTGCCGACCGCCGCAATTTCTCCGACCACTTCGTGCCCGAAGACCGCCGGCGTCTGGATCATCTTCGCGTGATATCCGCGCTTCCAGACTTTCAGGTCCGTGCCGTCCGTCAGCGCCAGCCGCACGCGGATCAACACTTCGTCCGCGGTCAGCGCCGGCACATCGATCTGCTCGACGCGCAAGTCTTCGCTGCCGTACAGGACGGCCGCCTTCATCTTGCTTGGAACCGCAGCCCACGCTGCGGCGGCTCTCACGTCTTCACCGATTTCCGCTTTTCTTGTGGTTGTCGATCTCATTCGTGTGTGATCAATATTTTCAGTGATTCTACTGTTGGCCGCGCTGCTAGATCCAACCCTTCTTGGATTCGCGCCAGCGGAAAACGATGCGTCACCAATTCCATCACCCGAAGCTTCTTCTCCAGCACCAATTCCGCCGCTGTATCTTGGATGTCCGCCGCCGCGCTATAGCTGCCTAGAATTTCTTTCTCGTCGATCCCCACCGCCGCCGCGGGAAACTCAATCCTCGTCACCGGATCGTTCGCCGCGAACAGCAGAACTCGCCCGCCCGGCCTTGCCGCCGCAAGCGCGTCCGCCACTACTGCGGGATGCGCAACGGCCACCAGCACCGCGTCCGCGCCTCGCCCTTCCGTTCGGGCCTTAATTTCGTCCACCAGCTTACCACCACTGTTTGCATCGAACGACTCTAGTGCCCCTAACGTCAAGCTCTTCGCCCGCCGCACAGCCATCGGGTCGCTGGTATAGAGTTTGGCACCTTGTAGCTTCGCCACCATCAAGAGTTGCAATCCAATCGGCCCACATCCGAGGACCAGTACCGTTTCTCCGGTCGTCACCCGCGCCTTTTGCACCGCTTTCACAATAGTGTTAATCGGCTCGATGAACGTCGCTTCCTCAAAACTTACATTGTCCGGCAGGGCCACGATGCCGCGCTCGGCCACCCACGGCATGGCTTTCACATATTCGCCGAACCCGCCGCCATTGGGCGTAAATCCGCCCGTTAATCCCGTCGACTTATATTGTTTGCACTGCGAAAAAAGCCGCCGTTCACAATAAAAACATTTCCCGCACGGCACGTGATGAAAGCTCATCACCCGGTCGCCCAATTTCCATTTGGTTACGCCGCGCCCGACGGCTACGACTGTGCCAGCCAGCTCGTGTCCCAGAATTTGCGGCGGCGTCACGTACGCCTGAAATATTTTTTTTATGTCCGTACCGCAAATTCCGCAGGCCGCGACTTTGATCAGCACTTCGCCGTCGCTCACGTCCGGCACCGGCACTTCCTCCACGCGCACTTGGCCCTTTTCGCGGTACACGCCGGCGCGCATGGTTTTCGGCACCGGCATCGTCTCACGCCCTGCTGTTTTGGCCGGTTCCAGCATCATTTTCGTGTCGCTCATGTTGCCGCCACTTCCTGCAGTTCCGGGGGAGGCCAGCCATGCGTCGCAAAAGACATTTTTCTAATGTACGCCTCAAGAAAATTTGTCAATGCCTGAGCCGCCGTTTTGCTTTCGCGTCCCAATCGCACCAGCGCAGGAAGCACCAGCGGATGCTTCACAACGTAGCGCACCACGCCGCCCATCTTCACATTTCCTTCTGCGTCCACCAGCGTGTCGATCTCCACCGGCAGGTCGCGGTCAAACGCATCCGAGATGACGCGAATCGCCACGCCCGGCAATCTCCTTTCGTGCGCCACGCAAAGAATCGCGTAACTTTCCATATCCACCGCTTCTGCGAAGGGAGAAAGACGCTCTTTCTCTTTCGCGGTACTTACCAAATGGTCCGCAGTGAGCAAAGTGTGAATCCGTTTCGCGCCATCCTGACCGGCGCAGGTCACCAGATTCCGCGCACATTCTTCAATCGGAGCCTTCCCGTCCTGTTGAACCTTCTCCGCCACCACTACATCTCCCAATTTACACGACGCTCTCAACGCGCCCGCAAACCCCGAAACAATACAAAAAGAATACTCCGGAGAAATAACCGCTTCCGCCACCCGCCGCGCATTTTCGAGTCCGACACCGCTAGCCGCAAAATCCACGTTTGCTCTTCCCACTTGCGCGCGATGTGCTGTAATGCCACCGATGTTAATTTCTTCCATATTCAGCAGCCCTCGCCAGGGAGCGAACTCCGCTTCTACCGCGTAAGTAACCAGCGCTTTCATCGAATGTCGCAATTCATTAATTTCATTTCCGCTAGGCAGTCACCGCATGCGCAATACGCTTGGCCCGCCGCGCACTCACGTACCCGTTCGCCTCATACCAGCGCACCGCGCGTTCCAGCGCGTCAACAACCGGTCCAGATTTAAATCCCAACTCTCGCTGTGCCCGCGTGCAATCCACGAACATAACGTGTGCCGCGATCTTCACGCCCTCAACCGGAATCTGCGGTTCGCGCCCGATCAACCGCGAAAAAGCCGTCTCCGCATAGGCTACACCCAACGCCAGTGCATGCGGAATTTTGAGTTTCGGGGCTGGTAATCCCGTCAACCTCGCCAGCGTATCGAGCGCCTGCTTCAGCGTCAGGTTCTCGCCGCCCAGCAGATACCGTTCCCCAATTTTCCCTTTTTCCGCCACCAGCAGATGCCCCACCGCGCAGTCTTCCACGCCGATGAAGTTCAACCCGGTTTCCACGTATCCCGGCATCTTGCCGTTCAGAAAATCCACAATAATTTTCCCCGTGGGAGTCGGCTTCCAGTCCCACGGCCCTACCGGCGTAGTCGGCATGGCCACAATTACCGGCATCCCGTCTTTCGCGGCCTGTAAAACCTCGCGCTCCGCCATCCACTTCGAGCGCTTGTAATGCCCAACCATCTCTCCCAGCTTCGCGTCCGTAAACTCATTCGGCAGCGCCGGACGGTCGACCGCGATCGTCGCCACCGTGCTGGTATAAATCAACCGCTCGATGCTTGCCTGCTTTGCCGCCTCCAGTAAATTCTGCGTTCCGCCGACATTCGAATCGTAAATGTCCTGCGGATTCTTGGCCCACAGGCGGTAATCGGCGGCGACATGAAAAACGCGATGCACGCCGTTCATCGCGCGCTGCAATGAAGTTTTGTCCCGCAACTCTCCCGTAACATATTCCAGCGGCAAATCCGCAATCGCGCGATTGGAGCTTGACGCGCGAACCAGTACGCGCACATTTTCTCCGCGAGCCGTCAGCTGCCGCGCCACATGGCTACCCAGAAATCCCGCCGCGCCCGTCACCAGCGTCGTCATCGCACGCGCATTCCTTCGCTGCTTTCGCGCAATTCTTCTTCGGCTAACTGCGCATCTTTGGCCTTTGCAAACTGCGGCACCGTCGTGTCTGCAGCACGATCAAGCAGCTCCGAAAACTTTCTCCATCGCCAGCTCGGTATCAGATGTCGCGCCAGTAGAAGCTCGTCGTTCGACAGCGCTTCGCGCTCGCCTGCCGCAAATTGCGCCTGCACCCAACCATCCACGTTCATTTTGGAAATATATTCTTTCAACCTTCGCAGCTCTTCCATTTCCGTATCCGCGAACATCGTCGTCAGCACGCAAATGTGAAAACCTGAAAGTTTTGCAGCCCGGACACCTTCAATTGTCGCCCGAAATATTCCTGCCGCCCCCGCGCGTCGATCATGCGATGCTTCCAAGCCATTCAACTGAACCGTAACGTAAAGCCGCGACACCGGGCGAAATTCATGGATCCGCCTCCGCAAAAGTCTTCCATCCGTTTCAATGAACGCGGTACGTCCGCTATCCACAATTCCCCGCGTCAATTGGCCAATCCGCGGAAATTGTAGCGGCGTCTCGCCGCCAATCCACACCACCGGCGCCGAGCTGCCATGAACCAGTGAAAGCATCCGCGTATATAAAGGATCCGATTCGGAAGTGGATGAAGAGGCAACATCCGGGGACTCTGAAGTAACTTCACGCTGTGCTGAAAATTCCGCCGGATTCAGCCGCAGTACCAGCGGGTGTTTCTCTGTTCCTGGGATTTTTTGGGTAATGAGGGCCTTCAGCAGGTCCACGGTAAGCCGCGGCGAAAAGCGCATCATGCGCTTTAAAATCCGCTGCGCAGCCGGAACTCGTTAGGCTGGAACTTCACCGAACAATACTCTTCGGTTTTGTGCGTCTGGTTGTAGTAGCGCGCCAACGCGTACACCGGGAAGGAATTCCGGTACAGGTGATATTTCAGGTAAAACACGCACGGAAATCCCGTTCCGGTAAATTCCGGCTCGCTCCACGAACCATCTTCACTCTGTTGCTGCACCAGGTAGGAAACCGCTCTCGTGATCGAAGGATCGCTTGCCTTCGCGCCCGCCAGCAATCCAATCAATCCCCAGGCCGTTTGCGAAGGTGTGCTCGCGCCTTGACCCTTGGTAGATACGTCCGAATATGTTTTCAGCGACTCGCCAAAACTTCCATCCGGCTTCTGCACCGTTTTCAGCCACGTCACCGCGCGCTTGCAGTAATCCTGGGCCGTCAACGAAACTGTTTCCATCGCGCGAAGCACTCCGCTGGTTCCGTAAACGTAATTAACGCCCCAGCGCCCGAACCACGACCCATCTCCGCATTGGTCTTTCAGCAAAAACTTCAAGCTCTTCTGTACCGCCACGTGATCAGCGGGCCAGCCGAATCGTCCCAGGCATTCCAGCACGCGCGCCGTCACGTCCGCCGTGGACGGATCGATCATCGCGTTGTGATCGGCGAACGGAATATTGCACAGGAATCTCCGGTCGTTATCGCGGTCGAACGCGCCCCATCCGCCATCGCGGTTCTGCATGCTCAGCAGCCACTGCAGCCCTCGGCGAATCGCGTTTTCCATGCGTTGCGCGTCAGGAAACTTCACGCGTTGCAACGCCATCAGCACGAAAGCGGTATCGTCCACGTCTGGATAAAAATCATTGCGAAACTCGAACGCCCAGCCACCCGGATCGGCGTCCTTATTCTTCACTTGCCAATCGCCCGGCCCAAGAATCTGCTTCGACAAAATCCAGTCCGCGGCCTTCACCAGCGCAGGATCGTCGGCGGGCACTCCGGCTTCCTCCAGCGCCACCATGGCGATGCACGTATCCCAAACCGGGGAAACACACGGTTGGAGACGAATCGTATCGTCGTTTTCAATTTCAAATCGCGCGAATTCTCTGGTTTCGCGGCACGTCAGCGGATCGTCCGGACCATATCCCCTGTCTCTTATACACATC
>CAXMLS010000596.1:0-5046 GCA_964194235.1 uncultured bacterium
CGGCTTTCTCCGGGGCACGGTTCTTTATGGGTGGCCACAAAAGCATAGGGCTTCCAGCAGAGCACTTCAACTTCAGAGGATCAGGCGGCCACTGCGAAACGGACGCCAGTGCGTGGCAGGGGCGCCTGGACGCCCCCGCCATCTCACCCGGGCTTTGCAACGGCGTGCCGCGGCTGCGCCACCTTTGCTATCGTAGGAGCACGGGTTTTGCTCCATGGCCAAGGGAAATTTCGGCGAACGATTGAAGCGCGAGCGCGAGATGCGCGAAGTGTCGCTTGCGGAAGTGACGGCGGGTACGCGCATCGGGCCGCGCTTTCTGGATGCGCTGGAAAATGAAGAATGGGAAAAACTTCCCGGCGGAGTGTTCAGCCGCGGATTCGTGCGCTCCATCGCGCGGTACCTGGGACTGAATGAAGAGGACCTGCTGGCGGATTACGATCACGCGCGCGGCGAACAAAAAATCGAGGCGCCCGCGCCGTATCAAAACCAGATTCCTTCGCCGCCGAAATGGATACCGGCGCTAGGCTTGCTGGCGATTATTCTGCTCGGTGTGGGATTATTTTATGGCGCGCGATCCGCGTGGCATCTTTACGCGGAGCATCGCGCGGCGCGTGCTCCTGCAAGCACATCGGCGGGCGGCGCTGTGAGCTCGTCGACAAAGTCTTCCGCGGCTTACTCCGCGGCGTCTTCCGCGAAGGGCGCGCCTAATGTCGGAGTGGCGAACAAGCCGCCGGAAAAACTCGAGCTGGTGCTTTCCACTTCGGTGACGACGCACATCCGCATCCTGGCCGACAATCAAGTTTTGCTGGATGGCTACGTGCGGCCCGGCGACACGCATCACTTTTCCGCCTACGAATTCCAGCTCTTCGCGGCGAACGCTCCGGCGGTGCACCTGGAATTAAATGGCAAGCTGATCACACTGCATCGAGAGCTCCCGGGAACCTCGGCTACAATGGTGCTCAGTTCAAAAGATTTGAGGCCCGATGGCATATCCAAGCCATGAAATTCTGCAGGAACAAACCACGCGCGAGCGGAAACTCGCGGCGTGCCGCAGGGACGATAATTTGTCCGCCGCCGACCGCGCTGAAATCCTGGTAGTGCTTTCCGCCGATGCCGATGAGCTGGTGGCGAAATGCGCCAAGGAAGCGCTGCAATCGCAACCGGTGGAAGCTTTCGTCGAGGCTATCCTGCGCGAAGAAGCCATGCCCGCGCTTTTTGAATATGCTTCCACGCAGCTTGTGGGCAACGCGGGCGTCGCGGAAGCGCTGGTGCAGAATAAAAATTGTCCGTCGAAGCTGATCGTGCCGCACGCGCCGAATTTGTCGGCGAACGCGGTGCGCGCGCTGATGGATTCGCTGGATCGCGTGGCCGAATCTTCCACGCTGGCCAAAGCGCTGCTGCAATCGCCGGAAGCGAGTCCCGATGCCAAGCGCGTGCTGCAGGAACTGCTGGGGCCGGAAACTCCCATCGACCAAAAAGCCATGATGGATGCGCTGGCGGAAATCGAGCCCGACGAAAAGAAACGCCAGACGCTGCTGCAGCGGCTGGCTAGCATGAGCGTGTCGCAGCGCGTGCAGTTCGCGATTAAAGGCGGCTCGGAAGCGCGGAGAACGCTCATACGCGACTCCAATAAAGTGGTGCAGCGCGCGGTGCTGCAATCGCCGCGCTTGACGGATCAGGAAGTCGAAGCGTTCGCGTCGATGACCAGCCTGGCGGATGAAATTCTGCGGATGATCGCCAATAACCGCGTCTTCCGCAAGAATTACGCGGTGATCCGCAATTTGATGAACAACTCGAAGACACCCATCGACGTGTCGCTGCACATGTTGCCGACGCTCAACGCGATCGACCTGAAACGCCTGACCACAAATAAGAACGTCCCCGATACGCTGCGCACTACGGCCCTGAAACTTCATCGCACGCGCACCGCGCCTCGCGATTAATCGACCGTCGCGACTAATCTCATCGCACGCGTCCACTCCAAGTCACTTAATCGGACATTTACTGCCGGTTTTTCGTCATTAGGGGGAACTTTCTTAAATTATTGTCATAAATTGTGCCGCCTCAGGGATATCAACGGCCGAAAATACAGGATTCTCACTACGTCCAGTTCATCCATCTACGGCTAACCTACGTAACCTAGTCTGAGCGGTAAGAACGCACACATATTAAACGGGGGTAGGATGAACGACACAAAAGAAACACCTTTGACCGGCATCATCGATCCAGTCAAAGCAGAACAACAATTGAACTTGATTCGTTACAAGAGAGCATTCGCACGCCGCAATTTCCTGAAGAATGTCGGGCTCGCGGGTGCGGGTATCGCAGCTGGCGCGGTAATCCAGGGATGTTCCGACAATTCGACGTCGACCAATCCCAAGGCGCAGAGCATTCCGGAAACCGACGTCCTCAATTTCGCGTTGAACCTGGAATATCTTGAAGCCGAGTTTTACAGCGTTGCAGTAACCGGCGCCACGCTGGATGCTTCTGTGACCGGCGGAACCAGCACGGCCACCGGCGGCGCAAAAGTAGTTTTTACAGACACCCGTTTGGCAGATATCGCGGCGGAAATTGCCGCCGACGAAAAGCTGCACGTGAAATTCCTCCGCACCGCTTTGGGCGGAATGGCAGTAGCGGAACCGGCGATTAATTTGAATGCGCTGGGAATCGGCTTTGCCAGCGAAGCGGAATTTCTAACCCTATCGCGCGCGTTTGAAGACACCGGCGTCAGCGCGTACGCAGGAGCGGCAACACTGCTCAGCGGAAATAACCTGCAAGCAGCGGCGCAGATTCTTGCCGTCGAGGCCTATCACGCGGGAAACATCCGGTTGAAAGTCATTGAGGCAGGCGTCAAGGTGCCCGCGACAGACAGCATGGACGTTCCTCCCGACGAGCAGCATTTCTTCCCGGTCGACGCAAACGCGTTGGCCATCAAGCGCACGCCTTCACAGGTTCTGGCCATCGTTTATGCCAGCGCCACGGCGGGCACAACCAAGGGCGGATTCTTCCCGAACGGTCTGAACGGCAACATCAAGACTGTTTAAGCTTTTATTCCTCCGGTTGGATGGGCGCGAGACGATCGCGCCCATCCAATTTTTACGTAACCTCTGCGGTTATTTATGAAGGTTTCTGTGCGGCAGCCTGGCTTTAGAAAATCTTTGTCTCGCGCAAACTGTCACTACACTTCACTACAGGATTGAAATGAACAGCGCGGTGATCCTTAAGAAAATTTGTTGCTTAACTTTTTTGCTGGCGATTGAGCCGGCGCCAACCCTTCGTGCGGGAACGCTGAGTGTAAACGTGGTAGCCATGTTCCCGAAAAACACCGCGGAGTTTGCGTATGCAGATTTAAAGGAAGCGCGCAAGTTTCCGTGGTATGCACAATTTAAATCTCAAGCGCTTCCTTCCCGCTTCAGCGATCTGGAACACTTTTTGGATTCGGCGGGCGTCAAGTCCAGTTTACAAATCGACGAATTGGCGTGGGCGCTGAGCTCCGGCGAAACCGATGCGCGTGGCGCGGACAAAGGCATGCCCGCCGCGGACACGGTCCTGGGCGTGGCAATCGGCAATTTCGATACGGAATCCGCCGAAGGCTACATGAAGGCGCATAAACTTCCCGGCGTGGGTTACCGGAGTTTCACGATTTATTCCTGCTTCTCCTGCGACGACATGGCGATTGTATTTATCGATTCGAGCACCATTGCATTCGGCCAGCAACAAGCTCTGGAGCGGCTCATCGATGTGCGTTCAGGCGCAGATGACAGCCTGATCCAGAATGAAAAACTATTTTCCATGATTACGCAGATCAACGGACGCGGGGTTTTCTGGGGCGCACTGAATGCCGCCGGTACGCGCCAGGCGATGCGGCAGATTGTTCCGGAAGCCACGCAATTTCCGCAAGCCGGCAAGCTGCTGAACAAACTGCAGGGCATGGTCATCAGCATCCAGGGCTCCAGCGATCTTGAAGCCCATTTTCAATTGCTGTCGTCCTCGCCGGAGGATGCCGCTACGATCTCTCAATTGCTGCAGGCGGGAGTAATGCTGCGGCAATTCCAGTCCAAAAATTCGGATCCGGATCTTGCGGCGTTGCTTGGCTCTGTGCGTGTGGTTCCGAATGGCGACGGGCTGGAAGCTTCTTTCGCGGTTACCAACGATCAGGTGGTCAGCCTGATCAAGCGCAATACGTTTTCCGCGAAGCGATAACTTCGGGCGAGCGATTCTCTAGATGTCTCTGAGCACCAGGCAACTTGCCAACATGTCGTGAATGGCTGGCGCTTTTCCGTCAAACCCGCTAACGCAAATCCAATTCCCAAAGGAATCAGCCCGGTGATCAATTTGGCGAAATGGCGTCCAGTCGCGCGGCCAAAGGTCACTCGTTCACCATTCATGCCGGTAACTCTCAGCTTTAAAACTTTTTTCCCCAGCGTCGCTTCCCACGAGGAGCTTTCCATCTTGGCGTGGTAAATCCACGCGCCGACAACACCAAGAGCTACGATCGCGAAAATCCCAAGGAAAAAAGTTCCACCCAGAACGGCGCCAACATCTCTCGGATCGTCTCCGGGATGAATGTTGCTGAGAACTCCCGCGAGCCCAGTCAATACTGCGAAAGGGATAAACAGCGCCATGAATGCCAGACCCATGACGATTCCGTCAATGAGATAGGCCACGACGCGCAGCCAAAATCCGGCAAACTGCACCTGGGGACTGGTGTACGCGATCGGAGCCGCCACCTGTTGCACAACCGGGTAGCTTGCAGGCGTCAACGGCGAACTCGCGCTGCCTTCCGCAGCAATGGCGCCAACGGGCGCTAGCGATCCAGTCGGCTGTCCGCACACGGGACAAAACGCCGTACCATCATGGACGTGACTTCCACATTTTGAGCAAAACACGGGTTCCCCTCGTTCTGGTTTTACTAAATTCATAGCACAAGCCCGGCCATCGTACTTCTCGGCGCGAACGCGGTCAATACGCTGGGCACGCCGAGCATTTTGCGCGTAGCGGCACGGAAATGTTGTAGGATGCTAAACGCTGTCTCTTATACACATC
>CAXMLS010000597.1:0-7361 GCA_964194235.1 uncultured bacterium
ATGTGTATAAGAGACAGTTCTTAGGCCGTCTTGTCATAAAATTCCAGCTGGAACCCCAGTGCCTACAAACGCGCATTCATCCGCATTGTTGCAACTGTTCGGCGCTGCTCCAATGACTATTCCATTCGATAGTTCGGCGCTTCTCGCGTGATAATCACGTCGTGAACGTGGCTTTCGCGCAGTCCTGCTGAAGTAATGCGAATGAAGCTACTCTTCTTCGCCAGTTCATCCAGAGTGGCTGCACCTGCATAACCCATTCCGCTTTTTAATCCGCCCACCAACTGATCCGTCAGTGCGGCCAGCGAGCCTTTGTACGGTACCCGGCCTTCGACGCCTTCTGGCACAGACTTTCCGCGCTCCACGCTTTCCTGCCCGTAGCGATCCGCTGAGCCGTCTTCCATGGCTGCTGTCGAACCCATGCCGCGATAGGATTTAAATGTGCGCCCCTGATAAAGAATCGTTTCTCCCGGAGCTTCTTCAGTGCCGGCAAACAAACCGCCGATCATCACGCACGAAGCTCCCGCCGCAATTGCTTTGCTGATATCGCCAGAAAATTTGATGCCGCCATCGGCAATGATCGGGACGCCAGCGCCTTGTGCCGCACGTGACGCTTCCATGATCGCGGTAATTTGGGGCACGCCGGCGCCGGTCACCACGCGCGTAGTGCAGATCGACCCCGGGCCAATTCCAACTTTCAATCCGTCGATTCCCAATGAAATCAGATCTTTCGCGCCATCAAACGTCGCCACATTGCCAGCTATCAATTGCATTTCCGGTAAGCGATGGCGGATCGCTTTTATGGCTTCCATGACGCGCGCGGAGTGTCCGTGCGCCGTGTCAATCGCCAGCACATCGGCCTTGGCCCGCGACATTTCCACCGCGCGCTCCAGAAAATCGCCCGTCGCGCCTACAGCTGCGCCGACGCGCAACCGTCCCTGTTCGTCTTTCGCCGCGCGCGGATACGCAAGTTTTTTCTGGATGTCTTTTACCGTGATCAAACCCTTCAGGTTGTAATCCTTATCAACGACCAGAAGCTTTTCGATGCGATGCTTCTGCAGGATGCGCTCGGCTTCATCTAACGTCGTGCCCACTGGTACTGTGACCAGATTATCTTTGGTCATCACCGAGCTGACCAATTGCTCGTGATTTTTTTCAAAGCGAAGGTCGCGGTTGGTTAAAATACCAGTCAGGCGCGTGCCGCGCGTCACCGGTAAGCCGGAAATCCGATACTTGGTCATGATTTCCAGCGCCTGACTCAAAGTAATGTCTGGCGAGATCGTTACCGGATCGACGATCATTCCGCTCTCCGAGCGTTTCACGCGGTCGACTTCCTCGCTCTCACGCTCAATGGTCATATTGCGGTGCACGATCCCGATGCCGCCCTGGCGCGCGATCGCAATCGCCAGCCGTGACTCGGTAACCGTATCCATCGCCGCGGACGCCAGAGGAATATTCAGCGGCAGTTTTCGCGTGAACTTCGTCTGCGTGTCCACCTCCGTGGGCAGCACCGACGACTTGCCGGGCAATAACAGCACGTCATCGAAAGTGAGACCCTCGGGTATCGGACCATCCTTCATGCACAATCCTCGCAATGGAAATTTGGTACTAAAGCAGCACAGCCCAGCAGGCGGCCGCTGGGCTGTTTATGTTATTCAGAAAATCGAAAAAATTGTTCACCGTGGGTCCTTCAATTGTAGGGGCAGCGGAAGTCCCGGTCAAGCCGGGTTGGGGCGCCATCAACCAGAGTAGCGCTTTCGAGCGCCGCGACAGGTTGCTAGGAAAAAGTAAGGCCAGATCGCATGGTATCGTAGCTATCGACACCATTTTTCAGATGCCCCTGACCCTCAGAAATTTCGAGCCCTATCCTCTCCTTCGTGGTGGCCATGCAATGACTATGGCTGCGGTATTTTGGCACCGCACGTTTTCGTTGCCACCCGCCGAGGATCGCCTGTTTCAGGTCGATCCCGAAACACGTTTGCTCGCGCATTGTCACTGGCAAGCGCAAAACCGTGCTGCGGCTCCGGTGATCGTCATCGTACATGGGCTGGAAGGTTCCAGTGATTCCGATTACGTGCGCGGCATTGCGGAGACCGCGTTCCAGCGCGGCTATAACGTAATTCGCATCAATCAGCGCAATTGCGGTGGTAGCGAAGCGCTCACGCCCACGCTTTATAACTCAGGCATGAGTTCGGATTACCGCGCCGTTTGCGAAGAGCTGGCAAACCGTGACGGCTTCAAACAAATTTTCTTTGCAGGTTATTCCATGGGGGGCAACCTGGTCTTAAAAATGGCCAGCGAATTTCGCGACGCCTTCCCGGATGCTTTAAAGGGAGTCTGCGCTGTGTGTCCCGCCCTGGATCTGGCCGCCTGCGCCAACGCGCTGGAACGTCTCGACAATTATTTTTACCAGCGGCATTTCGTTACCGGATTGTTGCAGCGTTTTCGCCGAAAGGCTGCCGCGATGCCAGAGCGCTACAAACAAAACGGCCTGGGCTCCATTCGCACGGTGCGTCAATTCGACGACGCCATTACCGCGCCGTACGCCGGCTATCGCGACGCGGAAGAATATTACGAGACGGCTTCCGCGAAACGAGTTCTTGACCGCTTGCGGGTGCCAACTTTACTCATTTCTGCCAAGGACGATCCATTCGTGCCGTATTCATCGATTCTGGCCGCGGGCGCGGAAAAAAATCCCTCCATCTTACTGGTCGCTCCCAAACATGGCGGACATTGCGCATTCATCTCCAAGAACAGGGGTAGCGAGAGATTTTGGGCTGAGCAGAGGATAGTAGATTTTTGCGACTCGCTCCGCGCACTTACAGTATCTACGTTGTCCCAGCCTTCTGCTTAACCCTGAAGCTCGATTCGGCCCATTAGCCTGGGCTGACGGCGTACCGCCCGCTCGGGATTAGGGAAGAACGGCAACTGTCTCTCAACAGCCGCACAATACAGTTTTCGGTATAGTATCCGGTTGGCCATTGAATTTAGATAATCTTTAGATGGGCTCGGTTCTCAAATACAGGAAATAAAGGACTTAGCTTACTTTAGATTAAGTTCTGAATGGAATATCGGTTGCTACAGTTACCCCGGGGCGATACCACTCAGCTTGAAAACTCGGTGGCACAGCACGTAGCCGCGCAGTCGGTCGGCTCGGACGGAATGACCGATGTGTCAGAGTGCTGCAGGTCGAGATAAGTCCGATAGGTCCGGGACGCACTTTCGCAGCTAAGTTTGACGATTGGATTTAGGTGAAATTTAGGGGGATTCATGAGAAATAGCTTACAGAAACTGTTGTTCTATTTTGGCGTTGCGATGCTAACGCTGGGTTTGGTGATGTGCGGCCAGGTGAGCGCCCAGAGCGTTAACGGTGAGTTGGTTGGCACCGTCCTCGATAAGTCGGGTGCCGCCGTCCCGGGCGCATCAGTGGATGCAGTCAATACCGCGACCGGCCAGAATTTCTCCACGAAGGCGAATGATTCCGGTGAGTACAGATTTAACAACGTGCCTGTAGGGACGTACGATATTTCCGCAACCGCGACGAATTTCGCGACCACAAAAGTTAATGGCTTTAAAGTCGAGCTGAACGTAACCAGTTCACTCCCGATCACTCTCGAAGTGGCGGGCGCAGTCACTACTGTAGAAGTGTCGGGTATCGCTCAAACACTGGATACCACCACTTCCACTCTTGCAAACACCTTCGATCAAAAAATGACCGCGGATCTTCCCAGCGCATCGCTTGGAGCCAGCGGAATACTGAATCTTTCTCTTCTGGATGCTGGCGTGGCGAGCAGCGGCGGTATTGGCGCCGGTTCCGGCCCGAGCATCGGCGGACAGCGTCCGCGTAACAACAATTTCACCGTAGAAGGCATTGACAACAACAGCAAGAGCGTAACCGGTCCGCTCGTCCCCGTGCCGAACGACTCGGTGGCAGAATTCACCGTTCTGCAGAATCAGTACTCGCCGGAATTCGGTCATTCCTCCGGCGGCCAGTTCAACTTTATTTTGAAGAGTGGTACGAATACTTTCCACGGTGCGGCGTACGTTTATTCCCAGAACCGCAACTTTAATGCAATCGATCAGGCCACCAAGAACAACGGCTTTACCGAAAACCAGCGCTACGATAACAACCGTTACGGCGGCAATATTGGCGGACCGATCCTGAAGAACAAACTCTTCTTCTTCGGCAGCGCGCAATATCAGACAATCGGCCAGGCGAGCGTGCCGGGTGCTCCGGTTTGCACTCCAACGGCTGCGGGATACGCAACGATTACCGGGATTTCCGGAATCTCCGCGACGAATCTTGGCATTTTTCAGCAATACGCGACACCGGCTCCCTCGGGAGGAAATTGTTCTACTGCGCCGGCCAAGGATCCGCGCGATACTACAGGAAAGACCCTCAATACCAACGCAAACATTTTTATAACGGATCCCAATGCGCCCGGCGGGTTTACCCCCGTAGAAGTAGGTGTGCTGCCGGTTTCCGCGCCGAACTTCAACAACCAAAAAACGTGGATGTTTAAGATTGATTATGACATCTCATCTAAAGATCAGCTTCGCGGTAGCTACATTTCCAATGACTTAGTCGCCGTGGATAACAACCCGACTTTGCCCGCCTTCTTTCTGACTAACCCTGCAAATATTAATCGTTTGGTTACTATTAATGAATATCATACCTTCAGCACCAACGTCAGCAACGAGCTTCGCCTTGGGTTTAACCGCTCTTACAACCTGACGTCCACTGGAAACTTCAAGTTCCCTGGTTTGGATAGTTTCCCGAACTTAACCTTCGACGAACTGAACTCCTTACAGCTCGGGCCAGACCCCAACGGTCCGCAGTTCGGCTACCAGAATCTTTATCAGCTGAATGACAACGTTACCTGGACCAAAGGTCATCACACGTTCAAGTTCGGCGCGGAAGGCCGCAAATACATTTCACCCCAGTCTTTCACGCAGCGCGCCCGTGGAGATTACGAGTACTCCACGCTGGACCGTTTCTTGCGCGATGTGAACCCTGATACCTTAGCTGAGCGCAGCCTTGGCGACCCGGTTTACTATGGCGACCAGACGGCTTTCTACTTCTACGCGAATGATGACTGGCGCATCCGCAAGAACCTGACCTTAAACCTTGGTGTCCGATATGAATATACGACCATTCCCTTCGGGGAGCGGCTGCAAAGCTTGAACCAGGCAGCGAGCGTCCCAGGGTTGATTGATTTCAGCGAACCGCGTGCTCCCAAGAACAACTGGGGCCCAAGAATCGGCTTTGCCTATTCTCCCGGTTCAAGCAGCACGACTTCCATCCGCGGTGGTTTCGGAATCTCTTATGACGTGCTATACGACAACATCGGAATTCTCTCACTACCTCCTCAACTGAGCGGTACGATTGACACGCCCTTTACACCGGATACCGCCAATTACCTGGGTAGTGGTGGGATACTCCCAAGCGCAGGCGGCATTCAAACTTTCCCTGATATCGCTACACAGCGCGCTAATAGCTCCAACCACATTGTTGTAGACCAACTGAGCCCCAAGTCAATTCAGTGGACGCTGGGCGTTCAACACGTGTTCCATAAGGACTACACAATGGAGATCCGCTATGTCGGTACGCGCGGCATCCACCTCAATACTCAGGAACGGATCAATCGGCAACCCCGCACTAACAACACCGTCTTTCTCCCGACGTATTACGGCTCGACGGCGGTCCCAGATCAGGCAACACTCGACGCACTTCCCTACAACCGGTCGGGGATTGCGCACGGTGCGTACGGCAACGGAGATAGTTTTGTTCCGGCGTATGATAACGCAGGCTTCAATGGTTCGAACCTCGTCCAGTTCACGCCAAACGGAGACTCCATCTATCACGGCATGGCCGAGCAGTTGACTCGCCGCACGTCTAATGGTTTTGCGTTCATCCAGTCGTATACGTTGAGCCATACCATCGACAACAGCACGGCGGATTTCTTTACCTCCGTTTTGACGCCACGCCGCGCCCAGGATTTCCAGAACCTAGCTGCGGATCGTTCCAGCTCAGCGCTAGATCGCCGCCACCGTTTCACTTTGGCGATCATTTATGACGTGCCGTACTTTAAGACCGGCAACTGGCTGAAGAGGAACGTCCTCGGCAACTGGGAAGTTGGTCCGGTTTACACCTACCAGTCTCCGGAATACCAGACAGTTCAGTCTCAACGTGACGTGAACGGTAATGGAGACACCGCGGGAGACCGGGTTATCTTCAATCCAGGGGGTAAGCCCGGAACAAGCTCAGACGTTGCGCCCCTTTGCACCAGCTCTCTTCCAAGCTTTGCATTTTGCGGAGAGAGCGACTTTAAAAAGAGCAAAGGAGCGCCGGGACCGAAGAACTTTAACTCTACGCCTTTCATTGTTGCGTATCAGGCAAATGATCCTAATGCGCAATATATTCGTGGCGGAGTATTCGCTCATGTAAACGCTGGCCGCAATACGCTGGCTGGCCGCCCGATTAACAACGTCGATCTGACTGCACTCAAGCGCATTTCCTTCACCGAACGTGTAAGAGTGGAATTTTCGGCCCAAGCGCTGAACGTGCTCAATCACGCGCAGTTTGTGCCGGGATCCCTGAATGACATCGGATCGTTCGGATACACCGGAAGCCGGAATTTCCTGACTCCTGGCAACCCCGACTTCAACAACCCAGAGAATGTGTTCCCAAGCAACGCACGCGCAATTCAACTGGCCCTGAAGTTTATTTTCTAACTTCACCTTCCAGACGTGGTGATCGGAGGAAGGTCCCCTTAATTGGGGGCCTTTTTTTTGCTCTAATTGAAAATTCAAACGGGGCAAAGTTGGCGATTCCAATCGTGTTTAAAAGGCGCCGTAATTCGGGTTGGTTGTTAGTCAGATAGCCACAAAGAAAGCCGCCGTGCTTGTCTTAGCGCATGCTAAAAATCTAATGTAGTAATACCTAGGGAGGGCATTACCTCACCGAACGCTATGCCCAGCGAATCTCATGGGGGCGCGCGGACGTTCGTCCGCAGCCTGAACATCCTGTTGAAACTGGCTCGTTTATACGAGTTCGGACACGTGCGCACCGCCGCTCAATTTGAAACTACGTGGAAAGAGTTGCGCAACGCGCTTGATGAGAGTGGCGGAACCGGCCTATTACTCGGTGCTTCTGGAAACCAGATTTTGCTTGATGGGGTGCCACTTGGGGCTGCCACCGGCGAGCGCAGTTTCGCGCAACTGCTGATTACTTCCGGTATCGCCAGCATTCATTTCTCGCCTGCGATGACGCAAGCGCAATTTGCGCGTTTCGTGCGAGCTTTTCCCAGTGGGAATGCCAAATCGTCGTCGCTTGCCGAACAGCTTAAAACCGCTATGGCGGG
>CAXMLS010000598.1:0-1995 GCA_964194235.1 uncultured bacterium
TGTCGCGGTCCATCGCGTAGTAGCGGCCTACGAGAGTGGCAATTTCTCCCACGCCGAGGTCGCGCATCTTTTTTTGCAACTGCTGCACGAAGTCGCGGCCGCTGTGCGGTGGCGTGTCACGCCCATCCATGAAGCAATGAACAAAAACTTTTTCCACTTTTTGCTGGCGAGCCATTTCCAGCAAGGCGAAGAGATGCTGGATGTGGGAGTGCACGCCGCCATCGCTCAACAATCCAATAAAATGCAGCTGGCGGCCGCGGCCGCGCTCCATGGCCTGCTGAAACAGCGAGACGTTTTGCAGCTGTTTATTGGCAATCAGCAAATCGAGCCGGGTGATGTCCATGTGCACGATGCGACCCGCGCCGATATTCATGTGGCCGACTTCGCTGTTGCCCATCTGACCTTCAGGAAGGCCGACGAACGGTCCGGAGGTGTGAATCAAAGTGTTGGGGAACTTGCGCAGCAGTTCGTCGTAGGCAGGTTTGCGCGCTAGGGCGATGGCGTTGCCTTTGCTTTCCGCGCGATAGCCCCAGCCATCGAGCACCGTCAGTACAATCGGTTTCGGTTTTTTAGTCATAGCGAGTAGTGATTAAGACTTCCCTTTGTTAGCGATTGCACTCGTGAGAAATTGTTTAAAACAATTTGCAGTCGAAACAAAATTAACGCGCGGCGAACTCGCGCAGCCCGGTCAGGAGCCGCTCTACTTCTTCCGCGGTGTTGTAATGCACCAGACCGATGCGCAGTAGGCCGCCTTGGTCTTGAACGCCGAGGCGCTCGGTCAGATTCAGCGCGTAAAAGCAGCCGTCCCAGGTGAAAATCCCACGTTCACCAAGAAATGTAGCTATCTCCGTGGGAGTGCGCCCATCTAAACGAATGGATACGGTCGAACAACGCTCCTGAAATCGACTGAACTCTTTTATGCCGAAGAATTGCAATTTCGGAATTGCCAGCAAGCCTTCCATGAGTCTCGAGAGCAAAGCCATTTCATGTTCACGGGTGACGCGATAAGCAGCGAGCAAAGCGCTGCGGCGGTCTTTCACCGAAGGATCATGCCGCCGGCCGAGTTCGGCGAGGTAATCTACTGCCGCGGCAATCCCGGCGATTAATTCCTGCACTTGCGTACCGGTTTCCCAGCGATCGGGAAGAGTGTCTGGCGCGGGACGCACCTTATATGGCGCAAATCGCAACAGGTGTTCGCGTTTTCCGTACAGCGTTCCCATGTGTGGCCCAAAAAATTTGTACGGCGAGCAGGCCAGGAAATCGCAATCTAGCGCCTGCACGTCGATGGGACCGTGCGGAGCGTAATGCACGGCATCGACGAAAATCAGCGCGCCAACCGCGTGAGCTAATTTTGCAATCTCTTGAACGGGATTGATGGTGCCGACGGCATTGGAAGCGTATCCGACCGCGACGAGCCTGGTTTTATTGGTGATTTTGCGCTTCAGGTCTTCGAGATCGAGGGTGCAATCGGAATCGCGAATATCGACCTGGCGAACGACCACGCCTTTTTCTTCCAGCGCGCGCCACGGCGCCACGTTGGCGTCGTGATCCAGAGTGGTCACCACGATTTCATCGCCTGCTTTCAGCTCGCGGCCAATCGCACGCGAAAGCGCAAACGTGATGGTGGTCATATTTTGACCAAAACTGATTTCGTCCGCTACGCAATTGAAAAAGTCCGCCATAGTCTGGCGCGCGGCGGCGAGCATGGTATCGGTTCCGCGGCTGGTGGCAAATGCTCCGCAGGTATTGGCGTTCTCATGCAGCAGATAATTCTGAATGGCGTCGACTACCTGCTTCGGCACCTGTGTCCCGGCCGGGCCGTCCAAAAAAGCCGCGGTGTGACCGTTCACTTGCGTTCGCAGCGAGGGAAACTGTTCACGCACCCAGGCGATATCAAGTGTTTTAGGACCGGTGCTGTGCAAAACTGTTGAGCTCATGCGATTCTCCGGGCCGCTAGTTTCTCATAAAGGAATAACGACACACACACTCAAGAAC
>CAXMLS010000599.1:0-1506 GCA_964194235.1 uncultured bacterium
GGAGTTTAGGAGAGGAAGATACGTCAGAGAAACACTATGCACCGTGGATCAAGGCACGGCAGGAGCAGCTAGAAGCCGACGTACGGCGAACTTGGTCGGAGAAAGAATGGTGGAGGTGGGGGGAGTCGGAAGCTGTCCGGAGCCCTGAGTCAGACCGCACAAAAAAAACGCTGCGGATTCTCGATCAGAAAAGTGTCGATCTCCGCCTGACTGAATCCCGCCGCGAGCAGTTTCGGCACCACGAAGGTCATCATGTAGGCATAGGTTCGCCGTGAGGCATTGGGATCGCGTACAGGGGGATCGCCTCCTTCGAAAATCTTCGCGCCGTCGTGCCAATGCCAATTGGAGTCGATCGAAATCATGAGGCGATTGCCGAAGCCTGCGTCGCAGAAGAAGCGGAGGAAGGTAGTCAGATCGGCCCATGGGGTGTAGAAATCCTGGCCGAATGTGTCCACTTCGAAATAGGATCCCGCCTTGAGCATGGGCAACAACGCCTTCAAACGCTCCGGACGGCTTCCTGTTCCAACGTCCATGTGACCGAGAACGATTTTGGCGGGATCAGCTCCGTTCGCTAACATTACAGCGTGCTGTTCGGGTGCGGAGAGAGGGCCGGAATGTGTTGCGATGGGTGTGCCGAGGGCCTTCTGAACCCGTCCAGCCGTGGCAAAAACCTTCTTCTCCCAATCTGTGAGGACTGCGGTTTCCGACGCCACTTTGATGATTCCCGCTCGCACCGACGTTCCTTCGATGCCCTGGACGATCTCCCGGTGCATCAGGTCTTCCATGGCTTTCTGGTCCTCTATGGACGCCCAGGCAGGGGGAATCTTCGCCCGGCGGTAGAAGCCGGTCGATGGAACAATCTTCACGTTCGTTCGGCGGGCGATCTGCTGATAGAGGTCGATGGGACGGTGGGGTGTGAGGTCCACCAGGGTGTGGATGCCTGCTTTACCGGCGTCGTTCAAGAGGCCGACGGCGAAGTCGACTGACTCCGCGCGGAGCTTATCGGGAATCGGCGCATAGCCGGGGTCTTCCAACCCGGGGCCGCCAAACCACAGGACATGTTCGTGCATCAAGGTTCGGCCCAATGAGGTACATGGCACGGGGCCGGTCATGGTTGACACCAGACGAACAGGAGGCTTCACTGCCGCCATGGTTGCGGCCGAAAGCATGGTCGTCAAGAAGGAGCGTCTGCTTAGAGTTGTTGTTTTCTCGGCAATAATTCGCATAGTAACTTTGACACTTTCGATCTCGTTGCATCTTCATCGCGGCGTGGTCTACCTAACGTGACTTAGAAGCGACCGGGCATTCCCTTCATACACGGCTAGCTCTTGGTCGCGGGGAAGGCCCGCCGAACGAACCTTCAGCAAAGCGGACTCAAAATAAAAGAATGGATAATGTGAACCGAAGACGACGCGCGCCGGTGAGGTTTCGGCAATGAGGCGCACGAGTCCGCCTACTCCTTCGTTCATGGCGATATCGAAATAGACGTTATCGGCTCGCGTGAGT
>CAXMLS010000600.1:0-4293 GCA_964194235.1 uncultured bacterium
CGCTGCTGCTGCCCGCCGGACATTTGGGAAGGAAAATGCTGCGCGCGATCGGCAAGGCCGACCATTGCCAAGGCTTCAGAGGCCCGAGTACTGCGCTCCGATTTGCTGATCTTGGTATACAGCGTGGGCAGTTCGGTGTTTTCCAGAGCGGTCGTGCGCGCGAGCAAATTAAATCCCTGAAAAACAAAACCGATTTTCTGATTGCGGATTAGCGCCAAAGCCTTTTTGTCGTGATTAGCCACGTCGATGCCTTCCAGGAAATATCTCCCGGACGTGGGCCGGTCCAGACATCCCAGCATATTCATGAATGTGGATTTGCCGCCGCCGCTGGCGCCCATAATGGCTAGAAATTCGCCGCGGTGAATCTGAAGACTTACGCCTCGCAGGGCGTGAACGCGCGTTTCACCAAGGTCGTAATATTTGTGAAGGTCTTCCACGGCAATAACAGCGTGCGCAGCGGAAGAAATCGGCGAATCGGTCGCGGTGGCCATGGAATTATGTCGAGACATTATTCTGCGCTTCCCTGGAAAAAACTAAGGTCGTATGGTTCCAGGAGCCGGCGCTTTGGCGCCCACGGTGCGAACAATGACATTGTCGCCTTCTTTCAACTCGCCCTTTTGGAGCGCCGCAACTTCCGTGTAGGAGTGGTCCGTTATTCCCAGTGTCAGACTCACCGGCTCCATAGTTTTATCGGGACGCAACTTCCATACGATGGCGTTGCTGACCCGGGGTGGCCTGGTGCGATTGCTCTCAATTCCGCCGCCAGGCGACACGGCCTGCGCGGAAACTTCAAGTTGTTTTTCCTCGATCCCATACTGTTTGTAGACTCGCAAAATTTCTTCTGGTGTCCGTGGCGGTTTGTAGCGCAGCGCAGTATTCGGCAGTTTCAAAGCGTTCTGAACCGTGGCTACCGGAATGGTTACGTACGCGGTCATCCCAGGAAAAAGCTTCAGTTCCGGATTTTCAAACGCAATCATGGTGTCGTAGGTAACCACGTTTTGCACCGTGGTCGGATTCATGCGCACCTGGCTGACAACTCCGTGAAACGTCTCCTTTGGAAAGGCGTCGACTTTAAACGTAACGACCTTGCCCGGCTTGATGTTACCTACGTCCGACTCATCCGTTTTGGTGTACACCAGCATTTTTGTCAGATCCTGCGCGATGGTAAAAACCGTGGGCGCCTGCAATGACGCTGCTACGGTTTGTCCGACATCAACGTTGCGAGCCACCACAGTTCCGTCAATCGGCGAGCGGATCACCGTGTAATTGAGATTCGTCCGGGCGACAGACAGGGCCGCCGCCTTTTGATTTACTTGCGCCTCCGCCTGCGTAACCGTCGCAACAGCAGCACCCACCGAAGCGTTGGTTGAATCGTAATTGGCCTTCGCGACATCGAGTTGCTGCTTGCTGGTTATGTTTTGTTTGGTAAGCAGAATTGCCCGGTCGTAGTCGGCCTTGGTTTGCACCGAGGTAGCCTTTACCTTTTCTAGATTAGCCTTCGCGGCAGCCAGGTTGGCTTTGGCACTATCCAAATCAGCGGACGCCTGCAGGAGCGCTCCCTGAAAAAGCGCAGGGTCGATCAGCGCCACCACGTCACCTTTGTGCACGCGGGAGTTGAAGTCCACGTTTAGTTTCGAGATGGTTCCCGAAACTTGCGAGCCGACTTGCACGGTGATGACGGCATTGATCGTGCCGGTAGCTTCCACCACGTCATGGATGTCGCCTCGCTCGACTTTGGCAGTAAAGTGCTGCTCTTGAGGAGTGCTGTTGAAGCGAAAAGCGGCGAATAGCCCGACGGAAATCAGCAGGATCGCGACAATGAGCCATGTGATTTTGCTTTTCATAAATATTTATCGGGAATAAACTGCACCATTATTCGTACCGCAGAGCTTCAATCGGATCTAGCAACGAAGCTTTTCGCGCCGGGTAATATCCAAAAAAAACACCAACGGCGACGGAGAACAACGCCGCGACGAACACCGACTCCAGCGACATTTCAATTGCCCAGTGCAAGGTCTGGCCTACCAGGTACGATCCCAGAACCCCCAGAAGCACTCCGGCCGCGCCTCCTACCAGACTTAGCATTATGGATTCGCCTAAGAACTGCAGTTGAATGGCTTGTTCGGTGGCGCCAACGGCTACGCGGACTCCGATCTCCCGCGTACGTTCGGTTACGGAAACGAGCATCACGTTCATAATGCCGATGCCTCCGACAATCAAGGAAATGGAAGCGATGGCAATCAGCAGAACTTTTAGAGTTTTGCTGGCATCAAGTTGCGCTTGAATAATGTCTTCAGGATTGCGCACGTTGAAATCATCTTCCTCCTCCGGCCGCAGGTGATGCCGGTCACGGAGTATCGCAGCGGCTTCCTGTCCGGCAACTTTGACGGCATCCTGTGACACGGCGGAGCACAAAATATCGTCCAGCCACATGATCCCTTTGAGTTTTTTCTGAGCGGTGGTGTACGGCATGATGATGGTGTCGTCCTGATCTTGTCCGGAAAGGGACAACCCTTTCGGATGGAGAATTCCCACCACCTTGCAGGGAAGATCTTTTACGCGGATCACTTTTCCTATCGGATCCTCAGGACCGAACAACTGTTCGCGTACGGTGCGGCCAATCACGCATACGTCTGAAGCACGCTCTACATCGTCCTGAGTAAAAGCCGCACCCGCATCAATGGACCAGCGCTTTATGTCGAAGTATTCCGGAGACACACCGCGGTAGCCGGTGAACCAATTTTGGTCCGAATAAATAATCTGCACATGATCGTCAACATTGGGCGAAACACTCTTGATGAGGCTGATCTGATTTTTAATGGCAACAGCATCCGCCAGGGTAAGTGTTTTTGTTCCGTGAGTGCCCGTACGTACGCCGTTTACCGCGCGGCCGCCGGCTTCCACCCACACAAGATTGTCGCCCAGATTGTTCATCTGCTGCTCGACGCGCGATTGACCAGCTCTACCAATGGCGACCACACAAATTACCGCGGCGATGCCGATCATGATTCCCATGATCGTCAACAGGCTGCGCATCTTATTTCTCAGCAATGCCACGAGAGAAGATCGGAGTAGAGCGGCGTAATCCAAGTTTGCCTCTTACCGGGGACCGGGTGAATTCAGAGTTCGTTGCTGAGCGATGGTCATACGGAGTTTCATTTCGCAGGCGCCTGCAGTTTCAATACAAAGGTAACCAGGCGCACTTCCTTGTCGCCATCGTTTTTGAAAACCTCTGCCGCAGCGGCAGGCTCGCGCCACAAAAAATCCCCCGAGCGCAATAAATTGCCAGCTTTACTGGTGTCAGAAGGCTTCGTCGAATTGTCGAGCGCGATAATCAATTCCGGATCGCTTTTACTCTTTATGGTGACGCTACGGTGCGGGAGCACGCGGATCATGGAGACCGTCGTTTGATCGGTCTGGAATCGCGGTTCCACGATGCTGCCCGTCGCGTTGGGATCCTCTGACGCGTGTTGGCAATTCAGTATCTCACCGGGGATAACTACCGCGCACAGATTGCGCGCTCCCTCTTGAGGAAAAAGAAGTTCCACGGTCACGTTGCGGTAGTTCGTTTTGCCATCGATAGATGTGGAATGCACATACCCTCGACGTTGAAGCCGGATCTGGCCACCGAGAACTTTTTGCTGAGCATCCGGCTTGCCGGGACTGCGCACCGTAATCAGTGTGTCGTCGAGCATGATGCCCAATGCGTCTGCATCGTGCCGATGCAGGTACACCGAATCCTGCGGCGCAACCTCCACCGCGTACACATTTACGTATTCGTTGTGAAATGTAAGGTGATGATGGGGCTCCGATTTGAGTGGAATGACATCGCCTTCTTGCGCGTTGCACACCGATAAACTCAAGGTGACATTGAGGAAGATAATTGCTAATTGGGCGAGTTGTGGTCTGACATTCACAGGTCTTGCCATCAAAATGACGAAAGGCATTGCAGCACGCGATGAATGAAGCTGGGAGTCAGCGGAGGTTGCTGCCCACTTCCGCTGACTCGTTCGCGTTGCAAAGAAATAATCTACTGGCTGATAACCAGCATCTCAATCGAACCGTCCACTACCGCTGGGCGCGGATGAGCGGTCGGGTCGCCGGTGAACTTCGCAGAAGGCAAATACACTTTGTGGGCGTTGGCATCCAGTCCCAGGGTTTTTGATCCTGGCGGCGTGGCCAATTCCTGGACAACTGCGTACTTTCCCGACGAATCTTTGTGAATGATCGACAGTTTTCCTTCTCCTGCGGAAGCAAACGCATATCCGGTCGACGGATCGAAATAAACGCCGT
>CAXMLS010000601.1:0-3597 GCA_964194235.1 uncultured bacterium
TATGGATCGGCGCGCGGAAACCCCCGCGCCGATCCATAGTGTGTCCAGCGTTTCGATAAACATTCCGTTTGCGCTGATGTCACGCGTTTTTCCGGGCAGGACCGCCGAACCCCATTCAATCTCCAGGTCCGTGCGAAACGAGTAGCGCGAAGCCCAGCGCCGCTCCAATCGTCGTAATGGGGTGTCCCCAAGATCCATAATTGCCTTTCCCCGCCGGTCAGTACTTTCTGCCCCAGCATACGCCACTTACGTCACAGCTATACGACGCCAAAATGGCTACTTTTGTTCCCCAAATCAGCGGCACTTTCCCCGCTACTTCTCTTCAACTGAATTCCCGTCGTTACCTGCTTCATTATCAGTCACGCCACTCGCTCGCATGCGCTTCTCCACTTCCGCATTCAAGTATTTCCGCAGCCGATCCGGAACAACCCCTGGCTCCGCCAGCAAACGTAAATCCGAAACTGGAATTTCCGGCAAATAACCCAGCACGGTGGACAGCGTCGACGCTGGATGCCGTACCAGCGCGAGCCGCACATTGTAATCGCGCGACCATTTATCGTTCCGCGCGATGGCCTGCGCCACCAGCTCCGGCACGCCCTCCTGCGCCAGCACCTTCAGGATTTGTGAGACATTCAAATGCATGTTGTCCAGCGCCACGGTTACCAGCTGCGGGTGACCCTCCGCCAGCAGTAACCCCACCACCCGCGAAGGACCGCGCCGGGCCAGCGTGATCTTTTGCCCCAACGGTAGTTGCGGCAAGCGCGTCGCCAGCTGATCCTCCGCATGCCGTTTAAGCTCCGCGGACACGCCCGGCAAAAGCGCGATCTGCACCAGGTCCATCAAATACAAATCGCGCAGGAGCCGCATACTTACCAGCCGAGGCGTGTGCGGATGGCAAGCCAACGCTCGCTTTATCGCGTACGCCTTCAACAATTCGCGCCGCCGCAAAATCTCTTCGATCACTTCCGCCGGCAAGGTCTTGCGTCCCAACAAAACGCAAACGTCCGCTTCTTCCAGCGCAGGATTGTCCAGCACCGCCAGCAGCACCTCACTCGAAGGGTGGTGCAATAACGCCGCGAGTTCTTCGCCGCTTGCCACTCGCGCCCGCTGTGCGTCTTCGCGTTCAGGCATGCAATTCTCCTGGATTCGCGCTCGCCATCAAACTGAGCGCGATCCGCGCCGCGGCATTCGCCGGCGAAATCCCCAGCACCCCGATTTCCGCGCTGGGAGCGACGCCTCGTAGCCTTTGCTCTAGCTCCGCGTCAAAAAATGCGCTGCGTCCGATCATTCCTCCAGTTTTCACCAACCGAAATGTTTTGTTTCCTAATTCCAATCTGTCGATCAATTCTTTCGCCAGCGCAGCCAGGCGGCCCGCCGCATCGCGCAGAAGTTCTCGTGCCATTTCGTCACCCGCATCCGCCGCATTCGCCACGACCGGAAATAACCTTGGATAGAATCCCTCGCGACTCTCCCATCGGCCACTCTGCAACTCGCTCCAATTCGTCGCACCAATTTGCCGAAGCAATTGTTTCCCCAGGCTGCTTTCGACACCCTCGCGTTCACGATGTTCTTTCGCCGTAATCACCGCTTGCTTGCCGATATCATTCGCGCTGCCTTCGTCGCCCGCGTGCGGGCCCAAACCTCCCGCGCGCTGCACTTGCCCTGCCGCCCCGCGTCCGACGGCTGCTGATCCCGTCCCGGCGATCAGCAAAATCACGGGCCCATCACCCGTTGCGGCCAGCGCAATCTCGAGGTCCGTGCAAACTTTCACCAGCGCTTCAGGAAACGCCGCAGCCAACCCACCATGCATTTGTTCAGCGGCATCCCGGTCTCCCGTGCCGGCAAGCCCCGCGCATACCGCGGCAATCGCGCCGCGTTCCATGTCCGCTTGCGATAGCGCCATGCCCGCCGCCTCTTTTATCGCGGCAATCGATCGTTCAAATCCCACACGCACCGGATTCGATGGACCCGACCGGCTCATCGCCAGTACCTTCCCCGCCTCGTCCATCAACACACATTCCGTCTTCGTCCCGCCTCCATCGAAACCCAATGCACAACGCATGCGAAAATCATAAGCGATATCGCCGCGCGTGGAAGACATTCCCCAGCGCTAGTCAACAAATCCGCAACCTCTTCAACGCATCTTGACGCGCTGTCCTTCCGCCCGTATCCTCAGCGCACTTAATGCACATTCATTCGCTGGATTTGGCAATCGTCATCGCCTACCTGCTCGGCGTAACCGCGCTGGGCATGCGCTTTCGCGGCAAGCAACAGCAAATTCCAAAAGACGATCGCGACGCCGTCACCCGCGAATATTTTCTCGGTGGCCGCACCGCTCCGTGGTGGGCGCTGGCTTTTTCCATCGTCGCCACGGAAACGTCCACGCTCACGATCATCGGCACACCCGCCATCGCGTACGGCGGCAATCTCACTTTTCTCCAACTGGTATTCGGCTATTTGCTCGGACGCATCCTTATCGTCCTGTTATTTCTCCCCGGCTATTTTCGCGGCGACTTTTTTACCGCGTATGCGCTCATTGAAAAGCGCTTTGGGCGCCGCATGCGTTCTGTTGCGGCCGGCACGTTTCTGATCACCCGCGCCATCGCCGAAGGCGTGCGCGTCTCCGCCATCGCACTGGTTCTCAGCGTGGTTCTCGGAACGTCGGAACATCTGGCCGTTGTGATCGTCATAGCGCTCACGTTGCTGTACACCTTCGAAGGCGGCATGAAAGCGGTGATTTGGACCGACGTCGCGCAACTCTTCATCTATCTGGCCGGCAGCGCCGCCACATTTTTTGTTCTTCTCCATCGCATCCCCGGCGGCTGGAACGAAGTCCTGCAGGTCGCGGCCACTCATGGTCACAAGTTGCAAATCTTGGATTTTTCATTTCAGCTCGCCACGAAATACACCTTCTGGTCCGGGCTGATCGGCGGCGCCTTTCTCACCATGGCCAGTCACGGCACTGACCAGACCATCGTTCAGCGCCTCCTCGCCGCACGCAATCAAGGAGACAGCCGCCGCGCGCTCCTGGCCAGCGGCGTCATCGTCCTTTTCCAATTCTCGATTTTTCTGCTCATCGGCGTTCTGCTCTACGTTTTCGCGCAGCACACTCCCTTGCTCTCGCCCGGCGAGCGCACCGATCGCATCCTTCCTCTTTTTCTCCTGCGCGAAATGCCCACCGGCCTCGCGGGCCTGCTCCTCGCCAGCATCATCGCCGTAGCCATGTCCAACGCCAGTGGCTCGCTCAATTCTCTCGCGGCCTCCAGCGTTTTGGATTTTGCCTGGCTGCGCAAGAGCTCCACCGGCGATCAAAGCTTCCTGCGCATCTCGCGGCGCATGACCCTTTTCTGGGGCCTCATCCTGATGGCCTTCGGTTTGATGAGCTGGGGTCCGCTTCTGGAAGCCGGCCTCACCGTAGCGTCGCTGCCCTTCGGAAGTTTGCTCGGCCTGTTTCTTCTCGGCACCCTGAATCGCCGTTCCAACGCAGGTGGTGCGCTTGCGGGTATGTTTGCCGGCCTCGCCACAATTTTGTGCGTCGCGCGTCTGACCAACGTCGCCTTCACGTGGTATGTATTGATTCTGTCTCTTATACACATC
>CAXMLS010000602.1:0-4495 GCA_964194235.1 uncultured bacterium
CCGCCTGGGCGGGTGGAGCCTGCCCGCCGAGGGGGGACCGCTCTTCGCCCTGTTTGAAATTCTCCCCAACTGCCCCACTACCTTACGTACGTCTTCCTTAAATACTCCGCCGTCGAGCGCATCAAGTCGTCGTAATCGCTGTGCAACACGTCCCGAATCGCTGTTTCCGCCGAGTTCCCCGCACCAATCCGCTCCAATATCCGCTCAACATCCCGCATCCCATTGGCTTGCACAATATATTCAATGTTCGCCAGTGACCACGCATACGCATAAGCAGCCGTATCCACGCGCAATCCCATCCACGAGCCTTCCAGACTCGCTAAGGACGAAGCCTGTCCATCACCATAAATCTGTAGCAGCACCGCCGCGCTTTCTCTGCTTCGTCTTCCCTCCATCCATTGCGAAAGCCCTTCCTGTATCCACGTCGGCGCGCGGCTATGCGTCTTCTGCTGCACGAAGCTATGAGTCAACTCATGTTTCAATACGCGCGAAAATTCCGGTGTCACCCCGCTCAAGCCTTGCACTGGCACCCGCAGCCTGCCGTCATTGATCGCTCCGACCCACCCGGGCGCGCGCGTAATATCCGCAAACGCTTGCTGCGTGTACAAAATCACTCCGATGGAATCCGGCGGCGTAAAATTCAGTTCGGATTCAATCGCCGAGTAATGCGTCTCCAATGTGCGTAACGCCTCTCGCGCCAGCGCCGGTTCTGCCGCCCCGCTATAGCGCAACGTGAAGTGGCTGCTTTCGTTTTCCTTGTAGCTTTCCTCTTCGTGCATGTCCCGCTGCGCCTTATCGAGCGCCGCTTGCACTTCCAGATCCCCCGGCCGCAGGAAAAGCGAACGTTTCCACTCCTCCACCGCCTGATCCATTTTATTCATTCCGTAAAACGCCCAGCCGGCAAGCTTCGCCACGTCCGGGTTACTCGGCGCCACACGGCGCGCGTGATCCAGGTAATCCATCGACTGTTTGTATTCGCTTCTGCGCAAATGCAGGAACGCCACATTCATCAGCAGCAACGCTTCGTCCGGAGCATACGTAAGCGCGGTGCGTTCATCCGTCAGCGCGCGATCCATATCGCCATGCGTCAACTCGAACATCGCCGCCGAGTGATGCCCAATGGCTGCGTTCAGGCCCGCGGCAGGAGCGGCCCCGGCGCGTGCGTCGTTTTCCAGTTTCGCAATATATTCTCTATCGATCGAACCATCGTGGACCGCCGCATGTTCGATCTCGCTTCCTCCCGCGTCCACCATCGCCGGAGGACTGATCGCCAGATTCGAAGCGTTAGCGCCACCGGAACTCGCGCCGTTTTTTTCAATGTGATCGATAATGGACTTCGGAAGACTTAATTCACCGGCAGCCGTCTGATACCTTATCTTGTCGCCCATCATCACGACGTCGAACGCCGAAATCCGGTGCCCGTTTTTCAAGACGATGGTATCGGCACACACCCCACCGCCAGCGAGCAGCATCGCCCCGCTCAACACCGCCACTCGCACCGCATGCGTTGTCGCCGATCCCCACATCATTTCAGTTTAGTTGCGCCATGCCGCGCCGGTCCGATTGCCTTGTTCGCTGATGCCGAAAATGACTACACTTTCCAAATGAGGCTCGCATCGGCCTTTTTTCTCTTGTGGAGCCTGCCCGCCGTGGTGGGCTTGCTCGCCGTGGCGGGCCTCTTGATCACACCGCCTTCCGTTTTCGCGCAAAAAACTCCCCATCAGCTCTACGATGCCCTCAACGCCCTCAAGCTAAATCCCGACTCCGTCTATCAAATCGTCCCGGCAAATCGCGTCGAACTGCGACGCGGCGACGCCAAAATCTCCTTCGAAGAAGGCAAACTGATTTTCTTTCATCCCTTGGACGGCCAGATCACCGGCGCCGTATTCACCGGCCACGGCCATGTTCTCGCTATGCCGCGCGACATTCCCGAAAAACAGCAGCTCGCGCGTTTCCTCGGCGCTCCCATACTCGACCAGAATTTTGCCAGCGCCTACATTCGCTTCACAGACTCTACCGTCCAGGATCTTCTGCAACAATTTCAGTCCGCCCACCTGAAACCGCAAACCGACGCCTCCCTTGCGTCGCTCCAGGAACCCGCTATATCGCAACTCAATCCCGCGCATTCTCTGCGGATTCTTTACGGCAGCATCTCACTAAGTCCCAGGCCATTCTTTTATGCCAGCCTCGATGGCAGTGCCACTGGGCCGCTCGATGTTTTGCTGGATCCCATGCGCGTGGAATCTTTCTTGCTCGGCCAGTCACGCAAATCCGCCGGCATGAATTTTTACGACGTGTGGGCCTCTTATAAAATGTCGGATATCCCCCCGCCGGCTCCGAGCTTTCACGCCATCGCCTACGCCATCGAAACGTCGATACTTCCCGACCATTCCCTGGATTCCACCGCCACCATAAATTTCCGCACAGAAAACGCAGGCGATCGCCTGTTGACCTTCGCGCTTTCCCGCGCTTTGAATATCGCTGGCATTACCGATGACGCCGGCCATCCGCTCGATTTTTTTCAAAATGAAGGCATGACTCCGCAGGAGCGCAGCGTCCGCGGAAATGATTATGTCTACGTAATTCTCCCGCAGGCCCCCCAACCGAAAAGCGAATTCGCGATCCATTTTCACTATCGCGGCAGCATCATCGCCGACGCTGGCAATCAGGTGCTGTTTGTCGGCGCTCGCGAAAGCTGGTATCCGCATTTCGGCGATTCCGCCGATTTCGCCATCTATAACCTCGCCATTCGCTGGCCGCGAAAATTGCGTCTGATCGCGACCGGCGCAAAAATCGACGAGCGCGAAGACGGCGAATTCCGCATCGGACATTGGCGCACGGAAAAACCGGTTTCTGTCGCGGGCTTCAATCTTGGCGAGTACGCCTCCGCTTCGGTCAACACCCCGAATTACTCCATCGATGTTTATGCCAATCGCCAGCTCGAGCAGGAATTAGCCAAGCGCTTGGCAAACGTCACCGAGGCGCCGATGGGCGCGCTGCAGAATCTTCGTCACCCAACTCTCGATAGCAAGCGGGAATTTCCTCCCGTCGCGCCCAGCCCTGCGGACGCCTTGAAGCAACTCGGCAAACAGATCGACAATTCCATCCGCTTTTATGAATCGTATAGTGGCCCGTTTCCTTTTCGTAATCTCAGCGTTTCCCAGATTCCTGGCACGTTCGGGCAGGGTTGGCCCGGCCTCCTCTATGTTTCTACCTACTCGTTCCTGCCCTCGGAAGCGCAACGCCGCGCCGGGCTTTCCAGCAGCGGCCAGGAACATTTCACCGAACTCGTCCCCTTCCACGAAGTCGCTCACCAGTGGTGGGGCAACATTGTCGGATGGTCGAGCTATCGCGATCAGTGGATAAATGAAGCCATCGCGAATTATCTCGCGCTACTTTTTGCCGATACTCGTCGAAATCCCGATCACACTCTTCATGTTTGGCTCCAGCGCTACCGCCAGGCGCTCGTTCTGAAAGCGCCGACCGCCGACGAGCCTGCCGGCGACATCGGCGCTCTGACTGTTGGCACCCGGCTCAACTCATCCAAGTCTCCAAACGCGTACGAAGATGTGATCTACAGCAAGGGCGCCTGGGTGATTCACATGCTGCGGGAAATGTTGCGGCAATCCGGCCCACAATCCGGCAAATACCCCGACGCGCGCTTCAACGCGCTGTTGCATACGCTCATGTCCAAATATGCGTATCGCGCATTGTCCACGGAAGACTTGCGCAAAGAGGTCGAAGCGGTGATGACGCCCACAATGGATCTAGAGGGCGGTCACTCCATGGAATGGTTTTTCGAACAATGGGTGCGGGGAACCGGCATCCCGCACTATCGTGTGGAATTTTCCGCTCGCAAAACCGCAACCGGTTACGCCATACGTGGAAAATTATTTCAGACTGGAGTCCCGCAGTCTTTCATCGCGCGGGTGCCGCTCTATGCCGGGAATGCCGCAGGCCATCCTGTTTTTCTTGGCTCGGTGGTTGCTTCAGGCCCGGAAACTTCTTTTCATTTCACCACCGCGAGTCCGGCCCGCAAAGTCATCATCGATCCCCAAATGACTTTGCTCTGCACCACGGAATAATCGCGATCTCCAAAATATTTCCCAAACGTCACTTCTTCGGTTCCACCAGAACTTGCTTTTCCAGAAGCGGGCTTTCCAGATTCAGCTCCGCTTTTCCTTCTTCAGACAGCACGTACGGGTAACCCAGCGGATCCACCGGTGCGCCTCGCAATAACCTTGCTTGTATCAGTTCGCTGACGTGCGTTGGCCGCCGCCCAAACCGTTTTTGAAATTCATCCGCCAGCGCATCGATGTGCTTGCAATCTTCTTGCGCGTGCAGTAATTGCAAATGATTCTGTGCGTTTTCCTTCACCATTGGATCGGTTGTAGTGTTGTAAACGTCCTGCCACAAAAAAATGGATTTTTCGGCGGAGTCGCCTTCGGCGGCAATTTTCGCCCCCATCACTTTCATCCCTGTCTCTTATACACAT
>CAXMLS010000603.1:0-5059 GCA_964194235.1 uncultured bacterium
AGATGTGTATAAGAGACAGAATCTATTCTAAGTAAAAGGGTCGAAGTAAAGGGCTAGCGAGGAAACGATGAGCATTGAAATCGAAGTCGGGCTGGAGAACGCGCCGAGAATTTCGCGGCTTCGGGAGGAGGCTCTGCCTCTCGAGAGCCCGAAGGGACTGAAAAATCCCAAGGTGCAGCGGCTGTTGATTGCCGGCGTGATTGTTCTTCTTGCAGTGGTCGTGGGACTTTTCCTGTACTACCGCAATCGCGAATCGACGGACGACGCGCAGGTGGACGGGCACATTACGCCTATCGCGGCAAAAATTTCCGGCCGCGTGGCGGAAATTCTGGTACAGGACAACCAGCCGGTAAAAGCGGGACAAGTGCTGGTGAAGATCGATCCGCGCGACTACCAGGCGGCGCTGGATCAGGCCAAAGGCGCGTTAGCACTGGCGCAAAGTGAAGCGCGATCGGCTACCGCAGATGTTCCACGCACGCGTGAAAACGTGGCAAGCGGCACATCCAATGCAAGCGCCGGACTGCTGGGAGCGCAAGCGGATTTGGCGAGGGCGCAGGCGGCATACGAGCAGGCGCAAACGTCGGACATGGCATTCGCACAAGCGAATGTGGACAAGAGCCGCGCCAATGCGCAGCTCGCGCAAGCGGATCTGGAACGCTACAAGCCATTAATGGATAAAGGTGAAATTTCCAAGCAGCAGTTCGACGCCGCGAAGGCCAACGCGGATGCGACTGCAAGCGCGCTGAAAGCCGAACAGGAAAAAATCGCTCAGGCGAAGGCCAATGTGGAAATTGCCAAGGCGCAACTGAATGCGGCGAAAGCGCGTGTGGAACAGGCACGAGCCGGCGTTTCCTCAGCGCATGCGGATGTGCAGCAGGTGAGCATGCGGACAGCGGACCTTGGCGCGAAGCAAGCGAAAGTGGAACAAGCGCAGGCGATGGTCGATGCCGCACAACTGAATTTGAGCTACACGGAAATTGTGGCGCCGCTGGATGGCGTCGCCACGCACAAGCAAGTCGAGCTAGGGCAGATCGTACAGCCAGGGCAGGGGTTGCTGGTAGTAGTGCCGTTGCAGGATGTGTGGGTGACCGCCAACTTCAAAGAAACGCAGCTGAAAAAGATGCAACAGGGGCAAGAAGCAGAAGTGAAAGTGGATACGTACGGGAAAACTTTCAAAGGTCATGTGGACTCGATCGCGGGAGCTACGGGGTCGATGCTGAGTTTACTGCCGCCGGAAAACGCCACGGGAAATTACGTGAAAGTGGTGCAGCGCATACCGGTGAAGGTCAGGTTCGACGCGATTCCCGCGGAGAAAGCGGTGCTGCGTCCGGGGATGAATGTGGATGTAACGGTGATCACGAAGTAAGGCACGACGCAATCCGGGCAGCCGGGCAAGCGAAATCTGGCCATCCAGGCGTGCGTACTAAACGTAGTAATAGGAATGCAGCAACGCGATGCGCGAAAGAATTTTATCGAAACTGCGGATGCCGGACGGCTCGATCAACCCCTGGGTGATCGCGGTTACGGTTACGCTCGCGACGTTTATGGAAGTGCTGGATACGTCGATCGCCAACGTGGCGTTGCCGCACATTGCGGGAAATTTGTCGGCGGGCTCGGACGAATCGACCTGGGTGCTGACTTCGTACCTGGTTTCCAACGCGATCGTGCTGCCGCTTTCGGGTTGGTTCTCCAGCTTGATCGGACGCAAGCGTTTTTACATGTCGTGCGTGGCGTTGTTCACGGTGAGTTCGTTTTTATGCGGGCTCGCGCCAAGCCTGGGCGTGCTGGTGCTTTTCCGGATTTTGCAAGGCGCCGGCGGCGGAGGTTTGCAGCCAAGCGAGCAAGCGATCCTGAACGACACGTTTTCGTATGAAAAGCGCGGCATGGCTTTCGCGGTGTACGGACTGGCGGTAGTGGTGGCTCCGACAATTGGTCCGTGGCTCGGTGGATGGATTACGGACAGCTTTTCCTGGCGCTGGATTTTTTACATCAACGTGCCGGTGGGAATTCTTTCGCTGGTACTGACGCATTTTCTGGTCAGCGACCCGCCGCACATGAAGCGCGCGAGCGTGAAGAGCGGATTTCGCATCGATTACATCGGCATCGGGCTTATCAGCCTGGGCCTGGGCAGCATGCAGATTATTTTGGATAAAGGGCAGCGCGAAGATTGGTTTTCCTCGAACTTCATACGGGTATTTTTTGGGTTGATGGTGGTGGGAGTGATCGCGGGGATTCTGTGGGAGCTGCGAGAGAAGGAACCGGTGGTCGATTTGCGGATGTTGAAAGACCGCAATTTTGCGATCTCCACGCTGGCGATGTTTTTTCTGGGTTTCGTTCTGTACTCGAGCACGGTGCTGATTCCGCAGTTGTTGCAGGAAATTCTTGGCTACACGGCGGAACTTGCGGGCAAGGCGCTGTCGCCGGGCGGGGCCGTGATTATGTGCATGATGCCAGTAGTGGGCTTGCTGGTGTCCAGGGTGGACACACGCATCCTTATTACTTTTGGCTGCATCGTATCGGCCTCCGCGCTATTTGTCATGGCTGGTTGGGATCTGGGCCTGGATTACGGGCACGCCGTGCGCGCACGAATGCTGCAGAGTTTTGGCCTGGCGTTCCTGTTTATTCCCATCAACGTGGCAGCGTTCGCGTACGTGCCGCGAGAAAAAACGAACATGGGGACGGGCATTATCAACCTGGCAAGAAATATCGGCGCCAGCGTGGGTATCGCCACGGTAACGACCATGTTGCAGCGACGCCAGCAATTTCACCAGGCGCAACTGATGGGCCGCGTGAACGATTACAGTTCCGCGTACCGCAACATGCTCGGCGGGTTGAAAACAACTTTGGTCACGGCGGGATCGAGTGCCGCGCATGCAACCGCGCAGGCGCAGACCATGATTTACAACACAGTGCAGCGGCAAGCCACAATGCTGGCGTTTCTGGACAATTTCAAAATGCTGGGGATCGTGTTTTTCGCGGTGATCCCGATTTTGCTGCTGATGAGAAAGCCGCGGGTTCCCGCGGGCGGCGTGCCGGTGCACTAAGCCGGAAGATTTCCGTGGATAGAGATTTCAACGTAAATGGGGGCCTAAAATGGCGACACAAACTGCACCACAAATCACTTCACTCGCGGCGACACAAACAGCCGCGCAGTGGGACGAGCAAAAGCTGATCCGCGCGGGGCAACGTGGCGATGCGCAAGCGGTGGAAGCGCTGTTCACTCGTTACCAGCGTCCGCTGTTTCAGACCGCTTTGCGCGTGCTGGGAAATGCCGAAGACGCCGAGGATGCGTTGCAGGACGGCTTGTTGTCGGCGTACCGCAACTTGAAGCGCTTTGAAGGTCGCTCGCAATTTTCCACGTGGCTCACACGCATCGTTATTAATGCCGCGTTGATGCGCAGGCGCAGCGCGAAAGCTCGTCCAGCAATTTCTTTGGACGAAACGCCGCGCGAAGATGAGCTGCCGGCCTCAGAGCGGTTTGCGGATAGCGGACCGAACCCGGAGCAGGTCTTCGTGAGCACGGAACTGCGTGAAATGATCAGCGAGAATCTGGACGAGCTTTCACCGCTGCTGCGCACCGCGTTTGTGTTGCGCGATGTGCAAGGCTACTCGACCGGCGAGGCCGCGAAGAAACTGGGCGTCACGGAAAATACGTTGAAGGCCCGGTTGTGGCGCGCACGGCACCAGCTCGCCGAACGGCTGGGACGGCGCTTGCGGCGTATCAAGGCAGACGTTACCGGAGCAGACGGAGAAAGCTCCGGCATGATGGGCAAAGAAGCTTGCAGCTACTGCTAAAACGCTAGCGTTTTATAAGCCGATTTATATTGGGAAAGGGGACCTGTTCACAATTGGTCCCCTTTTGTTTATATTTTGGCGAATCGTGTGGTTGTAATTCAACCGGTCTTTGCGGCGGCGTAAAGGCCGAGGACGCGAACTTCGGTGGTGGCCGCGCGAACTTCCGCCAAGGCTTTTTCGAGCCGCTCGGTGTGTTTGGATTCCACATCCAGAAAAAACTGATATTCCCAGGGCTTGCCATGAATAGGGCGGCTTTCAATCTTTAGCAGGTTGACCTCGTGTCGCGCAAAGGGTTCCAGCGAAGCCAGCAAAGCTCCCGGACGGTGCGCGAGGCGCATGGCGATGGACATTTTATGAGCGTTGGCAGACTTGAGAGCTTCCGCTTCGCTGGCGGGTAGCAGCAAAACGAAGCGCGTGAAATTTTCGGCGTTGTCCTGAATGGAGCGCGCGAGAATTGCGCCGCGATAATGGTCGGCGGCGCGCTGACCGGCGATGGCGGCAAAAGATTTGTCCTGCCGGGCAAGGACTTCGCGCACACTTCCCGCAGTATCTTCGGCTGGGACGCGCTGCCATGACGGATGCGAAGTGAACAGGCGCTCACATTGCGCCAGCGCCATGGGATGCGAGGCCACCGCGCGAATATCCGCGAGGGAAGCTCCCGGGCAGCCGATGAGGTGGTGTTCAATGGGCAAAATTGTTTCGGCGCTGATGCGCAAGTCGCTTTCCAAGAGCAGATCGAACACGCGAACTACCGAGCCGGCTAAAGAATTTTCCACGGGGACAAGCAGCGCGTCGGCTGAGCCGTCCTGCAAGGCCGCGAAGGCCGCGTCGAAAGTGGTGCGCGGCACGGTGGTGATGGAATCGCCGAGCAGCTGGACGGCTGCCGCTTCACTAAACGCGCCGGGCTCGCCCTGAAATGCCACGCGCGCTTTCTGGAGTACCATGCTCATGCTGCCTCCGGCCATTGCGGCCCGTACGCTATCGCGCCGGACGCTTTGCCGGGCTTAGAGTATCAAGTATGATTTCGCGCAGCGCGCAAAAACGACGATGGCGCTCTGGATGAAGATCTTTTGGGACCCGCGACGGATGGTGCGTGTTTGTATGGATCGATTGAAAGAGAACATTCGGATGGGATGGTAAAGAGCAGCAGCGACTACGAGGGTTGGCGATGAGTTACGTGGAAAGAAATCTCGTGCCGGGCGAGACTTTGCTGTATCAAACCAGGCATCACTGGATTGTGTTGCTTCTGTCTCTTATACACATC
>CAXMLS010000604.1:0-3863 GCA_964194235.1 uncultured bacterium
CCCGCCGTAGCCGACGATGCCAGCGTTGCGCCCGTCCCCGAAGTAATTTTCTGCAGCAGCAGCGTGGCATTATTTTCCACGCAGGTGTAGCCATTGCCGCCGGCCGATAGCAGCACATCCACGCCCACATAATCCGTGCCGCCGTTCAAACTCGCCACCGTAACCTGCGAAAATTGTCCGCTCACTGAAAACGGACTCGCCGCCCAATACGCCAGGTTGCTCGCTCCCGTCCCGACGAGCACATTGCTCGCCACATTGAAACCGCCATTGGTAACCGTCCAGTTCGCGCCGATCGCGCCGTTCGCGCGATTAAAATTGTCGTATGCGGTATTCAGATAGCTCGTTACCGGAACTACTCCGGTAACGTCCGGGAAGCTCTGCGTACGCGACGCGGTCATCGTTGGCGTGTTCAACGTGTCTACAAATCCGCTGCCGGTAAGTTTCAAAGTTGGCCCAGCAATTCCATTTGCGCCAAGACTCGATATTGCCGCAATCGTGCTTCCCACCAGCGTGCTGCTGCAAGTGAAGCCTGCAGTATCCGCGAATGGCGTCGAGCCGGCGATATACGGTCCAACCGGCCCGCACGCTCCGGGGAAATTTACTAGGCCGCCGTCGCGATATGGTCGGTATCCGACCGCACCCGTAGGCAACGTCGGAGTGATGGTCACCGTCTGCGTTCCGCCCGCGACGGTGATTGCGGTCCCGGCGCTCAGCGTCGTGGTATTTCCGTTCGCATCGATCGCCGTAACCGTGTAGGTATGCGCCCCCACCGGCACGCCCCCGCCCGCGCTCGCCGCAATCGCAGGCGCGGCGGGCACCGGCATGGCGTAATACACCTGTCCATTCGCGCCGCTTAAGGAGACAGCGCTGTTGACGAACGCATCGCCGCTGCCGTACCGCGCTGTGTAGGTGGACAGACCGATGCTGCATGCGCTTCCGCTGACGTCAGCGCCCGAGCCGCTGAACGAACCCGCAAACAACGGCTGTGTATTCGTCGCGCATACCGGATTAATAATATGGGATCCGCTCACGCTTGCGAGTTGCGTCGCGTCTATCACCGGCGATGCCGTGTTCAGCGCGTCGGAAGGACCGGCGTTAATCAACGAGAGACCTGCGGAAGATCCCGAGGCTGCGAAGCTGTAACGAATCAACGGGGTAGTGACGTTTTCGTATAGCGTGTCATTGAAAGTAATGTATCCGGGAAACGCGTTGTTCAACTGTCCCCAGTTTTCGTACACCACACCCTTGCCGCTGAATTGTGTTTGATCGAACATCATATTGCCCGGCAAAGTTTGATTCCCCACGCCCAAGCTGTTGCCGGTGGCGATCAACATGCACTCCGGTGGTCCCCAGAGTCCGATGCTGTAGCAACCGCCGCGTTTCCAGCGGTGATTGAATCCTCCGCTGCGCAATATGAACGGCATAGCTCCGGCGTTCCCCACGAAGTAGTCGTTGTTCCAAAGATCATTCACCACGCCACCGGAGCCCGAATCCTGGTCCATCACCACGCAGCTTTGATACTGCTGCGTGCAACCCAGGTTGAAATTTTCAACGGTCGTCGGGCCAAAATCTCCCGGGCGAAGATACAGAAACGGGTAGGCGTTCCCGAATATGCGGTTCGTAAATCCCATGGAAAGCTGGGGAGTCTGATTGCCCGTGCCTCCGGGAACCGCCGAAAGTATCAACCGGGCGCGCAGGATGATCGGGTCATTTACGATCAACGAGCTGCCTACGGATAAGCTCAGAAAATCCACGTTGCAGCTGTTATTTAAATCCAGCGGTGAGTTGAACGGCACAGTCGTGTTCGTCACCGGGATAAGCAAAGTTCCACTATTGTTCGTTCCGATCGCCGCGCATCCTGCGAGAACCACCGGAGTATTGTCATGCGACGCGGATTGCGAAGCCGCCGTAGCCGTTGCTGCGCTGGCCAGCGTCAAATTATTTCCATTAATCGCGGTGATTTTTGCCGAAAGGATGCCATTCACGGTCACGGCCGTCGGTGTTCCGGCGGAAATGTAACCAGGTGCGGTAGGAGCACCAAGTCCCCAATCCACGAACTGTCCGTCCATGCCCTCGACAATTCCTGCTAGCGAGTAAGCGCCGGAATTTGTGCTGCGATAGACGTACGCTTGCAGCGTGATGTATTCCTGCATATTCCAGCGCACGGTGTTCTTCGCGTAGACATTGACCGTCCCGCCCGTCGGCCCGCTGTCGTTTGCTTGATCGCTTTGATAAAACGTGAAGGTCGTCGCCGAAGGTGTCGACACGATCACGTGAGCGCCGTTGTACGCCGCGCTGCTGGTGCCTTCCAGATCCACCGGAACGCCCGATTGCAGGTTGTGCGTCGCGCTCGTGGTACACGAGACCAATCCGGAAGTGCGCGAGCAAGACGACACGTTGATTGTATTGCTGCCAAGAGTTGCTGCGCCTGAAGTGGTTGTGCCCGCCGGAGACGCAACGCTCAGTTCCCCGTGATACCCGCGCAAAACAATTTTGTAATCGTAACGAGTCGTGCCGTTCAAAATCCCCGACGGACTCACCACCACCGTTGAACTCGTCAGCGTTAAAGTTCCCGAGCCGGCCGTGGTGCCGACATTCGCGCCAGTATTGGCTACGGTGAAATGATGTGCGTCGCCGTCGTTCGAGGCGATGGTGTAGTTGCCATTAAAACTGTTATCCGCAAGTCCGGCGATGGTAATCGTCTGCCCTGGCCCCACGATCGTATTCCCGACCGTGTAGGTCGCCACGTTGCTTGAGCGCGAATACGCCGAAATCGTCGTCGTGCCCCACGCATCAAAAGCCGGCGCGACTCCCGACTGCGGAATCGCAATTCCCTGCCCCACCGCGAAGTCGCCAATGCTGGTGCACGCAACAGTGGCGCTGCCTGCCGTCGTGTTGCACGTAATTGGCGCACCGGCGCCCGAGTACAACCCATAGCGCGCTAGATCGTAAGAAGGGTTCGGTCCCTTCGCGTGTACATCCGCATCGAAATTCTGCGGCGCTGTGAACGTGTTGGTCACGTTCGTCTGCGCTCCGCTGCCGCTTGCGATCGGTCCGACCTCCGCGCCAGTGTCATCCTTGTAGTACAACCGCTTGTCCGCGGTCTTGGTGTAGAGGTTTACCGTGCCCAAACTCGCCGCGCCCGGCGGTACGCCTTGATTGGCCAAATTAAGTGTTCCGCTCGCCAGCGACCCAACCACCGTCGTATTTCCGTTGACCGTTAAATTTCCGCTCAACGTCAACGAAAACGCGCTGATCGCGCCTGTAAACGTCGGCGACGTCGGATCGCTCGGCAGAAGCACGTTGGGAAGTTGTTTATTCGTGATACCTGGTCCGGATATTTCCACTTCATAGCGCCCCGGCGCGGCGTAGAAGAAATAATTTCCCATGCCGTCGGTGGTTGTGGGATTAGCCATCGCCTGCGTCAGCGCGGCGTCGGAATAAATCAGCGCCAGCGGACCGCACGGCTGCCCGGTCGCTGGCATCGCGCAGATTCGTACACTGGCCCCCGCCAGCGGCACGCCCCGCGAATTAAAAACGATATCGTCCTTGCGCGTTCCTTGCGCGCGCGCGGTGCCGACCATTCCCGGCCACACATGCAGCGCCAGCGCCAGCACTGTCCACAAAGAACCCATCGCAATTTTTGATCGTATCATGCAGAGACCTTTGCCCTGACGGAGTTGGTGCCGCCAAAACTTTTTCGATTTAGAATGTCGTGGCTAACAGGCAATCAAATCAGCGCCACACTGCTTTTTATTTTCTATCTGGTTGCCCCACACATCCCAATCCATCGCTATTACAAAAGCGCGGACGGTGCCCCAGGTTTGCAGCTGAGCCCGCCTGCCGCAGGCAGGGTATGAACC